>CAIQJW010000112.1 GCA_903872255.1 uncultured delta proteobacterium
GGCTATATTGGTATTACCTGCCGGCAGCACATTTTCATAATCCGGAAAATTGCCCTCTATTATGCGGGAAATGATCTTCACTTTTGTCGTACTGAACTGGACATGTTTTTCATCAAGCACAATGTGAACATCTTCGTTTTCGTCAATAACCCTCTCAACCTCGCTTATCGAACGTTTCGGAATTGTCATGCCCGGGAACGGCTTAAGGCCGTCGATCTCTTTCTGATACAGGGCCATCCGGAAACCATCCGTTCCGACAACCGCCACTCTGCCGTCATGACCCCTCATATACATGCCCGTAAGTATATATCGTGTTTCGTCGACAGAAACCGCAAACTCAACCTTGTCGATCATCTCGAGAAGGATACTGCCGGGAATCACAAATTCTTCCTTGCCGGATATCTCCTTCGTTTCCGGGAATTCATCCGGATCCTGAAGACTTAAGGATATCTCTGTCATTTTCTGCCTGATCGTCATGACATTATCTTCAAAAATGAATTCGATCTCTTCGTTGTCGAGCTCTTTCAGGATCTCAAGGAATTTACGTCCGTGTACGACAACCTTCTTTTCATTCTCTGTCGTGAAATCTATGTATGTTATGGCACTGACTTCCAGGTCTGTTGAATATACGGTTGTCCTCTCTTTGCCAAAATCAATGAGTATATTGGAAAGGATGGGCATGAGAGACCTTTTCTCGGTTATCGATACTATTTTCGAGATCGGTTGGAGGATTGTATTTTTATCTAATACTATTTTCATTCTTTAACCCCTCGTAACAGATAAGTGCTGTTAAAACGTTGAAAACTATATAACTATTTGATAACACTGAATAAAATGAAAACAAAAACTGTTTAAAAGATCGGCAGATTGTTGAATCATGTTGACTTTAATCTTTGAACGATCTTTTCAACAGTACTTTTCAACTCCTTTTTAACACTTAATTCACTTTCTATTTTTCGAATGGAATGGAGGACCGTGGCGTGATCCTTTCCTCCAAATCTTTCACCGATGCTGACAAGAGACGAATCGGTCATTTTCCTTGCAAGGTACATGGCGATCTGTCTCGGATGTATTATTGACCGTATGCGCTTATTTGACCGTATGTCGGAGATCGTCACCGTGAAATGGGAACATACTTCCTTTATCACCATGTCAATTGTGATCTCTTTATTTTTCTCTTTCATGACATGACTCATAATCTGCTTAACAAGATCCGTGGTGATCGGGGCCTTGTTAAGCGAAGCGTAGGCTCCGACGCGGATTAGTGTCCCCTCAAGAGACCGTATTGAATCCTCGGAATTGGTGGCGATAAAAAAGGCTACGTCAAGGGGTAGGTCGATATTCTCGTGTTCCGCCTTTTTGTTGAGAATCGCCACCTTCGTTTCAATGTCCGGCAATTGTATATCGGCCACCAGTCCCCACTCGAGCCGTGATTTAAGGCGTTCTTCAAAATTTTCTATATCTCGCGGGAATTTATCACTGGTCACTACAATCTGCTTCATATTGTCGTAGAGGGTATTGAAGGTATGAAAAAATTCGGCCTGGGTCCTTTCCTTGCCCGCTATGAATTGGATATCGTCGATGAGGATTATGTCCATTTTTCGGAACCTGTTCCGGAAGTCATCCATTTTCTCAAAACGTATTGAGTTTATCAGTTCATTTGTAAATGTTTCCGCCGTAATATAACAGATCCGCTCCGGGTTTATGGTTCCGTGCCTGACGAGAAAATTACCAACCGCGTTTAGCAGATGAGTTTTGCCAAGACCGACACCACCGTAAATAAATAATGGGTTGTATGTCTTTCCCGGATTTGTCGATACAGCGAGACAGGCAGCGTTTGCAAACTGGTTGCTAGAACCGACAACAAAATTTTCAAACGTATACCGCGGATTGAACTGGCTGAAGCTGACGTTTCTCTTTACGACAACCCTTTTCTTTTCTTCAGCCGCTTTTTCATCCCTTTTCAGGACATATTCGATCTTTATATCCTCTTTCGTTACATCTTTGAGCAGGGTAACAATGATCGATTCGAAATTCTCGGAAACCCAGTCCCGGAAGAATGCATTGGGAACGCCGATCCGGCACGTGCTGTTCTGAAGTTCTATAAAAGCCAACGGTTCGATCCAGGTTTTAAAACTGTCTTCGCTGACAATCGAGGCTATTTTCGGCTTTATTTGAGATAGGATATCAGGCATAGCATGGATTTTTTGAACAACTTTTCAACATATGTGGAAAATTAGTAGTACCCCAGAGGTTAGAATAGAATCATAATTTAACTGAGAAGCTTGTCAATAGTGTTGTGCCGGGTAACGTATTAATCATTTTACAGGACAATTTTTCCCAAGTCAATAGTTTTTACTGTGGGGCACCTCGGGGGCACTTTCACCGGCCGCACAGGCCAACACCCCTAATACAGGACACACCTGAAGCCCGTAAGATACCGGCGCCAGTAGGGCAGGTTGAGAGAATCAACGGCCACCCCGCGGGATTTGGACGCATGGACAAAATTGGAATTGCTTACCATGATCCCTATATGGTCATCGTTCTTTATCTTGAAAAGCACAAGGTCGCCCGGCCGGACGCCGTCACGCGGTATCTCCGCACCGAAACGCCCCTGTGCTTCCGCGGTAAGCGGCACGGAAATGCCTGCCTGCCGGTAGCTATAGTAGACAAGACCGCTGCAGTCAAAAGAATCGGGCCCCTTGTTGCCGAGCCGGTACTTCTTTCCCTGCTGTGCAAGGGCCGTTTGGACAATATCGCTGCGCGCTCCTTCGGGTAGACTATCGTAAATTTTAATCTTTTTGGGGGCACATGACGGCAGGAGGAGGACAAAGGATATACAGACAAGCAGAAGAAGCCTTGACGCCGCAATATTCATCAGGCAAGCCCCATGAGGCGTTTTGCTTCCGACAGCTCATTAACATACCGGGTCCGGCCCGGGAAGCTTGACGAACCTCCGTTAATGTTAAAACCGATGGGCAGGGCGACCTCTTCAAACATTCCCTTATCGCCCTCGCCATCCCCGATCGCCGAAGCATCATCAAGGGTAAGACCAAGACCCTGAAGCATCGTGCGGACAATCGTTCCTTTCCTGTCATAATCGACGTTTATGCGTATTTCACCGGAAAGAGCACCGTTCTTGACAACGAGATCGTTCGCAAACGAGCGATCGATCCCAAGTTCTTTTTTTACCTTTTCGACCAGGAATGAAAGGCCCGTGGAAATAATAACAGTAATGATACCGGCCTTTTTGAGGGAATGGATGAATTCGCCCGCGCCCGGTTGATAGGGTATATCATTGAGGATCGGCAAGACAGAATCGAGCCGGAGGCCCCTCCAGAGAAACGCATCGCGCCGGCAGAACTCATGATAATCGATGAGCCCCCGCTTGAAAAGGTCCTGGTATTCGTCCGCATTTTCTGTCCAGAGATCGAGCCTTCTATGCAGGTATTCCCAGCTGCTTTTGACCGTTGTAAGCGTGCCATCGCAGTCGAGAAAGACTATCTTGGTGGGCATGGGTCTTATATAACACCCCGCTTAAAAAAAAGCTATCCATTAGCCATATGTAATAGACTATAATACTAGCTCGGACGGGATACGGGTTTGGCGCGAAACAGCCCGGGACATTGCTGAAATGGTCGAACCGGGCGGTATACTTATAAAGGGGCGCGCGACCGCGAGGGAAAGGCAAGGATGACGGCACAGTTGGTAGCGAGAAAGATATGA
>CAIQJW010000113.1 GCA_903872255.1 uncultured delta proteobacterium
AAGGCATGCTTCAGGGAATTGGTGATCAGTTCATTGAGAATGAGTCCCACAGGTACTGCCAGGGTTATATCTAACGAGACATCCTTCGCATTGGACTCTATTGTAATATCTCTGTCAGGAGCGTAGATGCCTTTCAGCCTGGAAGAGATATCGTGCATATAGCTCTCCATGTCGATATGGGACAGGTCTGTTTTCTCATAAAGCTTCTGATGGACGAGGGCCATGGAGTAGATCCGGTCACGGCTTTCATTAAATGCGGCCCGGGCCTGCTCTTTGTTTTCTATCTTATTTGATTGCATGCTGAGGAGGCTTATAACGACGCTCAGGTTGTTCTTTACCCGGTGGTGGATTTCCTTAATGAGGACCTCCTTTTCCCGGAGGGAGGCCTTGATCTGTTCCTCGGCGAGTTTGCGGTCGGTGATGTCAAGGATTGCCCCGATCTGCCCACTCACGATGCCCTGAATGTTAGTGAAAATAGCCTTATTGAAGATAACGTCTCGTGTTTGACCAAGCGCAGTTTTTATCTGAGATTCGTAATATTGTGTATTCCCGTTCTCGAAAAGCTCGACATCCTTGGTGTGATAGATTTCTGCATGCTCCGGTGGATTGATGTCAAATACTGTCTTGCCGATTAATTGCTCTTTTTTTGCACCAAAAAATGTCTCGAAAGCCTTGTTGAATCCAAGGTATCGTCCATCCCTGTCCTTATAGAAAACCGGAATCGGGATTGAATTGAGTAGCGTGTTCAGAAAATATTCGTTTTCCTGCAACGCCACCTCTGTCTGTTTACGCTCGGTGATGTCGCTTATCACTACGCGGTACAGCAGATTGGCTTCACTGTCTTGCGCTGTGGTCACCTCGACACGTGCCCAAACCATGGTTTCATCTTGTCGCACCATACGTATTTCCAATGCCCGCGTTGCTTCGCCTGTTTCAGTAAGCAACTTGAGGTACCGGTAGTAGATATCCCGGTCCTCGGGAAGGATAAAACGGGATAATGGCTGCTTGATGAGAGCACTTTTCACCATACCAAGTATCCTGGCGGCGGCGAGATTGGTTTCCAGTACCAGCTTTTTTTCGCTGAGGGTGAGATAGCCCACAGGGGCCAAATCATAGAGGTCGAAGTACCGTGTCTTGGAGACCTCAAGTTCCAACTGAGCGAGGCGAAGTTCCTCGTTCTGCATCTTCAGTTCGAGCTGATGTGTCCGCAGTTCTTCATCCGCCAGCTTGTGTGCCTCTTTTTCATGTACTTCATCAAGCGCCCGTTTGACAGAGAAGGGGAGCCTGTCCAGCCGGTCCTTCAAGACATAATCGACAGCTCCACGCCTGATAAGCTCAATAGCCTTTTCCTCACCGATCATTCCCGAAACACAGATAAAGGGAACATCGGGGCACATCTCGTTGCGCAACCGCAGCGACCCAAACCCATCAAACCCGGGTAATGTGAAATCGGACAGGATGATGTCATATTTTCGACTGCTCAGCGCAGAGATAAAGTCCGTTTCTGTCTCAACACGATCCATGTGCAGATCATATCCTGCATCTGTCAATAATTCGCGAACTATCTCGAAGTCCCGGGGAGAGTCCTCAAGGTACAGTGCATTCAGCACCACGTCCCCTTTGATATCCTGGTCCATCCTATTCCCCCGGCTCCGGCGGCAACTCATTGAGCACAGCCCAGAATACTCCCAATTGTTTTACTGCATCAAGAAACTCCTTGAAATTTACCGGTTTCACCACATAGGCGTTTACCCCGAGGTCGTAAGACCTTTTCAGGTCCGGTTCCTCCCGGGAGGAAGTGAGTATGACAACGGGAATCCTTTTCAGCCTGTCGTCGCCTCGAATCGCCTCAAGCACCTCGATGCCGTCCATGCGCGGCATTTTGATATCCAGCAGTATCACTGCCGGCTCCTCCTTTTTACGGAGTTTGTACACGCCTTCGTAACGTAAGTATTCCATCGCCTCCACGCCATCTTCCACAACTGTTACCCGGTTGGCAAGGTTATATTCGGCAAGGGCCTCGAGCGTTAATTCGACATCCTTTGGGTCGTCTTCCACGAGCAGGATCTTTCTCAAATCGATCATGGTGCCCTCCTTATCTTTGCGGTAATGTAAAATAGAATACGGCCCCCCTATCGGGTTCGCCTTCGGCCCATGTACGGCCTCCGTGCCTGTGAACAATGCGGCGCACATTGGCAAGCCCGATGCCGGTCCCTTCAAATTCTCTTGCGGGATGAAGACGTTGAAATACCCCGAACAGTTTATGCGCATACCGCATATCAAAACCGACGCCGTTGTCACGGACAGAAAAAACGAATTCTTTGTCCTCTTCTCGAGCTCCAATTTCTATCCTGGCCTTATCCCTCGTTCGGGTGAACTTGACTGCGTTGCTCAGCAGATTGAGCCAGACCAACTGCAGCAGGGCGCGGTCGCCGGGGACATGCGGCAGTGTTGCGCCGACCCATTCGATGCTGCGCCCGGTGGCATCACGTGTTACCGTTTCCAGTGCTTCCCGGAGAACGTCGTTCATATCCAGGTTTGCCAGTCTAATTTCCAGCCTGCCGGTTCTGGAAAACCGCAGCAGGTCGTCGATCAATACGCCCATCTGATGCGCTGAATCGACGATGGTGTTCAGGTAGTGCGTTCCCTTGTCGGGAAGGGAATCGTGAAATTGTCTGGCCAACAGATCGGCATACCCGTCGATGTGCCGTAAGGGAGCACGCAGGTCATGGGAAACGGAGTAGCAGAAAGCCTCCAGTTCTTTGTTGGCGGCTTCAAGCTGGGCGGTGCGGTCGCGCACGCGCTGCTCCAGTTCAACATTTAATCTACGTATCTCCTCTTCCGCCTGCTTGCGGTCGGTAATATCCTCTCCGGAGGATAATAAGCCGATGATTTGAGATGATGTGTCACGCAGGACCGCGTTATGAAAAGCAAGGATGCGCTGTTGCCCATCTTTTGTCAGGACAGGGTTCTCGTAGTACTCGACATGAGCGATCTCACCCTTCATCAATTGATTAAAAACTCCGGTTACTTCTTCGCGCATTTCTTCCGGCAGACAGGTATCAATCCAGTTTTGCCCCAGGATCTCCTGCTCGGTGTAACCCAGGATTGCGCAACCTTTTTTGTTGATCAGGGTAATATAGCCTTGCGCATTCAGGACAATTAGCATTACTTCTGCGGTATTCAGGTATAACTGTGCTCGATCGCGTTCTTTCCGGAGGTTTTCTTCCGCCTGTTTGCGCCCGGTGATGTTCTCGAAAGTCACGGCGACAAATCCCGGGGCTGTCCGGTAAGCAGAAACACCATACCACCTGTTGAGTCCCTCAGCATAGTTTTCAAAATATTCAGGGATACCCGTCTTATCGACCCTGCCGTAATTTTCAATCCAGTAGTTTTCGAGTCCGGGGACGCTTTCCCGTAGCGTACGACCGATAATTGCCTCTTTTTCCAAACCCGTTAGTTTTTCATGGGCCGGATTAACATCCATATAACGACAATCAATCGATTTTCCCTCTTGATCATATATCATTTCAAAGAGGGCAAATCCGCTTGTCATTGAGGCAAACATCAACCGGTATTTCTCCTCGGCCTGGAGGAGCTCAATTGATTTCCGGTACTTATACTCCCTCCTAACGTAGAATACACAGAACGTAAGAAGAAGAAATATAACAAAACCTGTAATTGCGGAACGTGTGGAATATACATATAACGACTTCAGGATTACACTTTCCTCCTGCCCCACAATGACTGACCAGCCAATCCCTCTTACCGGTGCAATGGATACATAGGAGATCCTGCCATCTCCTTTTGCATCCGCAATTTCCATATCACTAATGGTTCCTGCAACTGCCTTTTCCAGTACTTGCGCGATAGGGTATTTTGTTATTTCCTTCTCGTAGGGAACGGTATTGCTGAATATGATGCTTCCCTCCTGATCGAGGAGTGTAATATTTTGTTTGGGATATATCGTATTTTCCTTGACTAAGGTGGCGAGGAAGGCGATGTCCTGGGAGGCATTGAGTGTCCCGATGACCTTGCCTTTTTTGTCGAATACCGGGACAGATACGGCAACGGCAAGGCCCTTTTCCAGAACAATCAAACGAAACAGTGTGGAAACATAGGGAGTCCAGTTCTTGCTTACCCCCTTATACCAGTCACGGTAGGCCAGGTTCTTACCAAAGCCCTTACTGTCCACCGGATAGTTTGCCCAGAGCGTCCCCAGTTGGTCGGTGATAAAGAGGGCATCCATCTCAGCATGAACAGTGCTCAAGGACCTCATGTGGGAGATGACGTGATTAAAATCTTTTTTCTCTACTGCATCGATAAAGAGCGGGCGCCGGGCGTATGACTCCAGAACTCCCATAGCTGCCCTCTGGTGCTCATAAAGGAGTGTGGAGAGGAACTTTGCCGTTGATTTATTTTCAGCAATTGTATCATCGAATACATATTGGTAGTGACTGCGTATAATTTGAAAGGTGACGAAAGATGTAATAATAAAGAGAAACACAATTATTACGGCATAAAATTTATTGTTTTCAAATAAGGTTTTCATGCATCTCCGTCACGGGATGTCAATGAATAATAAGATATTAAACTGATAGGGCCGTTTCTGTATGTCCTCTTTCCCTTTCTTACCTTGTTCTCTCTAACTATGGTGTTATATTTACCAAATGTCAACAGGACTAATTAGGGAAGCAACTACTGCCTGTTGCTACGCATACGGAAATATATTGACCCCTTGACAGGAGGACTACAGGATGTCCCCTTAGTTTCACTTTTTTTTGAAGTGGGCGCCCGAGAGGGATCGAACCTCTAACCTTTGGATTCGTAGGTATATCCAATAGTATCAACGGTTTTGCACGGTATTAGCTAATAACCGATATTGTTGGAAGAAACTAAATCACAGGGGTAACATCTTCGACGGTGTTGCCCCTTGTTCCCTCTTGTCTGGTGCACAAAAAGTGCACAGTGGGAATTGGACATTGTTACGGACGTACATCATCCTGCCCCGCCGTGAAGGTGATGGTGAATTCCGTTCCCCCGTCCCTTTTAAGTTCTACGGTCGCCCCAAGCTGCTCCGCCAGGCTGACAATGAGCTGCATCCCCACGGACTCGGCGGCGGCGAGGTCCACATACTCGGGGAGACCAGCCCCGTTGTCCTTCACCGTCAGGCAGATATCGCCGCCGTTCCTTTGGAGGCTGACCATGACGGTGCCTTCCCTTCCATCGGGAAAGGCGTGTTTCATTGCGTTGCTGACAAGTTCATTCACGATGAGGCCCGCCGGGATAGCGGTGTTGATATCGATGAGGATATCCTTAATATCGGTTTTCATATTATCGGAAGGAAAATTATACGAGCGGGAGAGCTCCCAAAGGAGTTCCTCGATATACTTCTTGAA
>CAIQJW010000114.1 GCA_903872255.1 uncultured delta proteobacterium
CAACTCCAGGGAATAGATGTCTTTTTCTACCTCAACGAGAGGAGTATTAAAAGAGAGTGTGTCATAAACGATCTCCTGCAACTTCTCGGCCGGGATATCTTCTCCAAAGAAATTCTTAGCCACCTCGAAGGCCATTTTCTGGAAAGTCATCTGAGGCAACTGGGCAAAGAATACGGGTTCAAGGGGGATGATCCTTTCAGGCATGTATAATCCACGATCAGGCGCAAGCCCTTTGGTGACGGCGGTTCGAAGATCTACTTCCGGGGATACTTTGTTGGTGCTGTAATATTTCATTCTAAATTTCCATTTAGAAGGCTAAGGGCTAAGGGCTAAAGGCTAAAGTGAAAACGCTCTGATCAGCATTCCAACTCACAACTCCTAACTCATCACATCTACCTCCGTTGAATAAATTTACTTTTGCAAGAGTGTTTCCATAAATTCCTGACCGCTCAGTACCCCGAAAGCGCCATTTTTGGCTGACTCTTCGTCATACCTACTGACAGCATCCGGCTCATTACCAGGCCGGTAAATCACGAACGGAACGGCTTCGCGGGTATGGGTACGCAACTTCCAAGGTGTAGGGTGATCGGGCAACATGGCAATGGTGACCGGCTCTTCCATTTTGGCGGTCTCTTCCAGCAAATATTTGAGGATACGATCGTCCAGATACTCGATGGTACGAAGCTTCAGTTCGAAGTCGCCTTCATGACCCGCCTCGTCGCTCGCTTCCACATGAAGATAAACGAAATCGTGATCCTTCAGCGCTTCGATGGCAGCCTCCGCTTTCCCTTCGTAATTGGTGTCGTAAAGACCGGTTGCACCCGGCACTTTGATCACATCAAGCCCGGCATAGACACCGATGCCCTGAATCAGATCAACGGCAGAGATGACCGCACCATGCCGGATGCCGAACATCTCCTTCAGGCTCTTCATCGCCGGCTTGTACCCGGGCGACCAGGGCCAGATTGAGTTGGCGGGTTCCTTCCCTGCCAATTTCCTGGCAAGATTGACCGGATGGTTTTCGAGCAGTTCATTGGAGCGGCTGATGAGTTCATTCAAAAGCAGAGCGGTAGATTGTGCAGAATCATTGGCAGCTTTTGGCAGCAATGGTCCATATTTTTTCCCGGGCACATCGTGCGGTGGAGTACAGATCACGTGTTTATTTCCACCTTTGATAACCAGCAAATGACGGTAAGAAACGCCTGTGTAGAATTGAACGGTGTCGTTACCGAGATGTTGGTTGAGATGACGGATCAATTCGTCTGCCTCATCCGTAGTGATATGACCGGCAGAGTGATTCAGGATGATATCGCCGGTTAGCGTCACCAGGTTGCAGCGCATGGCCATGTCGCCCTCCTGCAAGGTAACTCCGATACTCGCGGCTTCAATGACGCCACGACCTTCGAAGACTGCTTCCACATCGTACCCCAGCACTGCCATATTCGCCACCTCGCTCCCGGGATGTAGGGAAGCAGGAATGGTATGCAGCGTACCACTTCGCCCCAAGGCTGCAAGGCGATCCATGTTTGGTGTTTTGGCCAGCATAAGCGGGGTCTTCCCCCCTACCTCTGCCTCAGGCTGATCAGACATGCCGTCGCCCAATAGTATGATATACTTCATTTCAAATGTTTGCTTTTCTCAATTTATTCAGTTCTTCTACGGATTGACAGGTGAAAGGTTTAGGAAAGGAGGAGAAGACCATGAGAATGGTCACTCTTGATTATCTCTTACCTGTAACTCTCAACTCTCAACTTTTTTCAGATATTCGCCACCTTGATCAGATCTGCAAATACCCCGGCGGCCGTAACCGCGGCTCCCGCACCGTATCCCTTGATCAGCATGGGTGATTCGTTGTAGCGCTCAGTTGTGAGCAGTACAATGTTGTTACTGCCTTCGAGGTCATAAAACGGATGACCCGGGCCTACCGCCTGAAGTGAAACAGAGGCACGCCCCTCATCCATCAAACCGACAAAACGCCATTTCTTTTTCTCCTTCTCCAGAATTAATCTTTCGCCTTCAAAATAGGCATCCATCTGGTGGATGTCTCTCCAGAAATCGTCCAGCGTAGAACTAAAATAAGTATCCGGAATAAAACGTTTCTGCACCACATCTTCCTGACTCAGCTTGTATCCTGACTCCCTGCCCAAAATGACAAGTTTCCGGACCACATCAACTCCGCTCAGATCGATACGCGGATCAGGTTCGGCGAAACCTTTCTCCTTCGACATGAGAATCGCCGTACTCAGCGGAATTTCGCTGCTCAGTGTGTTGAAAATAAAATTGAGCGTGCCCGAAAGTACTGCTTCAATCCTCACGATGCGGTCGCCGGAACGCAAGAGGTCATTGATCGTGGAGATCAGTGGCAATCCGGCTCCAACGTTGGTTTCAAACAGGTATTTAA
>CAIQJW010000115.1 GCA_903872255.1 uncultured delta proteobacterium
CAAACCGGCCCAGGCTATAACGGCGAAAATGAACGACATGCAGATAAAATACGCGCAGGAGTACAATAAACGTTTTGGCATTATCGTTATAATCCTGGCGGCTGTTCTTGTCATCTTGCTTGCGGTCATATACGTGTATGCGTCCTCCATTGTCGATCCCATCCGGAAACTGTCAGACATTGCGGACAAGATCAGCATGGGTGACCTCAAAGCAACTATTGACGTGAAGGGCAAAGGTGAAATAGCAGCTCTTGCCGAATCGATCGAGAGAATGCAGACAAGCGTACGGGCTGCCATCGAGAGGCTCCAGAAACGAAGGTAGAAGAAGACAGGCCCGGAAAAAAATAAGCGATAACAAGAGGTCGACATGATATACCCACAAGGAAAAATCATTCATCAGAACCTTTCCGCCGAGTACACCGATGTACCGCAGCTCTTGAATACATTGAGCGCGACCGGGTTTTCCGGAGTGATCGAAGTCGAGACTGAAAGCACAAAGGGGGCATTTTTTATCATCTCGGGCCGTGTAGTAAATGCGGCCATCGGCCTGGAATCGAACCCTCCGGCCATGGTTGGAGAATCCGCAGTGAACGAGCTTTATCTGCTTGCGAGGCAGCCTGGGGGCTTATTGCATGTGGCCGAGCTGTCCGCAGCGCAAATTGCTATCCTGACAGGCCCCTTCGCCTCCGAACTCGTGTTCAAGGCCCTCAGCACGGATTTCATCCTTATGGACCAGTTCATCGCAAAGTTGACGAGGGAGAAACATACCGGCTACATAGAGATCTTCAGCAAAGCCGGTGATAAGATCGGAACACTGTTATTCAAAGAGGGAGAGGCAACAGGCTTTCAGATGATATCAGGATCAGGGAATGTAAATCATTACGAAGGTGATTCTATTCCGTCCGCCCTTGATTATGCGGTGAGAAATGGTGCCGTGTTTGATGTATACCGCAATCCAGATACGTTGGTTGCCGCCCCGGAAGTTCCCGATAGCATTCGGCAGGAAGTGGACGCTCCCGCCGCGGAACCCCCTGTCACCCCCGAACCCGAACCCGAACCCGAACCCGAACCCGAACCCGAACCCGAACCCGAACCCGAACCCGAACCCGAACCCGAACCTCCTGTTATCCCCGAACCCGAGCCTCCTGCCGAGTCTGCAATAGAGACTGAGCCGGAGGTTCCGCTTGAGGAAAAAGAGTTATCATTTACAGAAAGGCTTGCCGAGCAGTTGGCTAAAATGGAGGAACAGGCTGTGACAGAAGACGAAGCGTCGCCTGTTACCCCTGAAGACGAAACCTCGATCAGCCACAGAGTGGGTCTGATCGCAGACCTCGAGCGCGTCCTTTCCAAGCTCGAATCATTCACGGACCATGTCGGGAGCAAGGGGGACTTCCAGCGTTTATTCCGGTATAAGTGCGTGGAGAAATCGGAGGAGTATCATTTCCTTGACCCCTTCGAGGGACAATTCGAGTTTGATTCAGGTAAAATTAATCTGAGCGATGATGTCGGTTCCAAAGATTTCGCCATCGCGTCAGCGTACTGTTTGAATGTGGTCCTGAAAGATCTTAACAGGGATTTCCTGAAAGGTGCCGCCCTGCCGCCCGGTCTTAAAGGAGAAATTGAAACGGCGTTCAGGAATTATAAGGATATTATCAGCGACTCCGGGCTTAAGTCCATAGTCCCTGCAAATATGAGGTAAAGGCACGTTGTTCAAATCCCGCAGCTTACAACAGAAGGCCATTAAGAGGAGGCGTGATATGAAAAATATAGGATCGAGGCTTGTTATCGCCGCATGATATCTTTCAAATAGATCGTTTTTGTGTTACAAAAAATCCGAAACGTTTGACATTCCTCGATCTATTAAGTTAAAATTGCTATTAGACAAAGAGATAAATGGAATGAACATTCGCTCGTATATATTCCCCCCCTTGGACTAAGGTCCGCATGGAAAGCCCGGGCGGCTATCCGAAAAATCATCGACCATGAGTTTTTGACCTGCCAATTTTGCCGAAAGAATGCAAAATAGGCGGTGCATATCAGAGGACCGGGGATTGATGGCATTCAAAGAGAACATTTTTAAACGAATTTTTCTATCGCAGTCGGCATATCTTATCGTGCGGCTTATACTGGCTGCCATATTCATTTATGCCGGATCGGCAAAACTTATGGATCCCAGGGCGTTTGCCAGAATTATCTCCCACTGGGACCTTGTTCCGGAATTTTTCCTGCCGGTCGTGGCTATCGGGCTTCCTGCCCTTGAAGTGCTCGCCGGGATCGCTCTGATATTTGATATGCGCATCGGGCTTCACGCCATCTCCGGTATGATGGTAATGTTCATTATAATCCTCGGTTACGGGGTAGTGCTGGATCTCGACGTTGACTGCGGTTGTTTTGGCGCTGAGGATCTTAAGGAGCGCAACGGACTTAAGAATGCCTTATACCGTGACCTTGCGTTCCTGTGTGCCGTCATTTTTCTCTACTGGTCACGCTTTGTGCGTAATCGCCATTTGTCTGAAACATGTACTGATTACATAAAATAAAAGGAGGATTTGCAATGTCGAAGAAGGGATCGACTCTGGTATCGGTTTTAGTATTAATCTCGGTTTTCATGGTGTCCGGGGCTGCAAACGCCGCATGGGGCGACAAGGAACTCGAAACGGAAAAGGTAGCGGTAACTTTCTACAAGGAAGTCGTCCGCGGCAACTACAAGGTTATATCGACAGCCGAGCTTAAGGGCTGGATCGACCAGAAGAAGGATATTCTGATCGTCGATACGATGCCGTATGATGACAGCTACAAAAAACAGCATATTCCGGGTGCGGTCAATTTCGTTCTGCCCATTCCCGAAATGACACAGATGGATGAGAAGACGAAGGCGGCCCTCGAGAAGATGCTCGGCCCGAACAAGGACAGGCTCATCGTCTTTTATTGCGGTTTCACGAAATGTGCCCGCAGCCATAACGGCGCGATGTGGGCGGTAAAGCTCGGGTACAAGAATGTCTACCGTCAGCCCGGCGGCATCAAGGGATGGGACGAGGCCGGTTACCCCGTAGAGAAGGGAAACAAGTAGAGTTCAATTGCAATATCAAACCCTTGTGGGGAGATGCGCCGTCTATACCGGCTCATCTCCCCCTTTTTTTGCCTTGTAGCGCCTGTAAAATATAGGGACCGCGGCAACAACGACAACCAGGGCAACACCGATGATAAACGCGAGGGAAACCTTTCCCCTAACAAGGTCAAGCAATGAACTGGAAAATACGATGAAGGCAATGCATGCTGGAAGCATGGCAAGAAATGTGGTTATGGCGTACTGTCCAAAAGGTATCTTCGTGAGGCCGAAGGCATAGTTGAGAAGATTGAAAGGAAAAAGCGGGATGAGCCGCGTGAAGGCAACGACCCTCCAGCCATGATGCAGAACTGCCTGATCGAGCCTTCGCAACCGGGGGCTCCTGAGGTGCCGAGCCACCCAATCGCGCGCGAGATAGCGTGAGACGAGAAATGCTGCGCAGGCACCCGCGGTCGATCCTATGATCGTGTACACGACACCCCAAAACGGTCCGAAAAGGATGCCTCCGGCAATTGTAATGGGCAGGCCCGGCAGAAATAAAGATGGAGCAATAGCGTAGATCAGCATATAAATGATCGGGGCAAGGGCGCCGTAGCCCGCTATCACTGTCCGAAGGGTCTGCTGATCAAGATACCGTGAGGCGCCGGTCGCCCGGACGGCAATGATCACAGCGGCAAGCAGCACAAGGAAAACAATGAACTTGAGCAGGGTGTTCTTCCCGGGCAGGTCATTTCCTGCGAATGTCCTTTCGCGTGAATGTTCCGCCTCGACGTTTCTTTTTAACCATCTCTTCAGCTGAAGGCGTTTCAGATATGTAAAAGGGGGAGGCGTGGCTTTCGATCCTATCCTGTCATCCGGATGATCCTGCCATAGAAGATCAAGGATATGCGCGGTGGGGGTCGCCCGCCCCAGCATGCCGGTGCACCCGGCACAGTAGGTTACGATCGTCCTTCCCGCAGCTTCCTTGTGGCGCAGCTTAGTCCATTCCCGTGCAAGCTCGGGGGCGATGGCGCCCACGGTCCCGCCTTCGCCGCAGCACAGCGTTTTGTCTGCGCTATGATCCATTTCAACGATATTAAATCCTCTATTCTTGATGATCTCTCGAACCGAGCCATGGACAGTTTTCTCAAAACGCATCGCACAGGGGTCATGTATGGTGACCAGAGCCCCCGCGTTTGATGCTCTGCCGACAGGGCTTCCTGCAATGACTTCATAGACGGATTTTATTGTGAGGCCGTCTCCGTACCGCGCAAAGACCTTATAGCAATTCGGACATGCGACGATGACATTTTTCACGCCACGTCCGGTCAGGTAATCACGCATCTCTTCAAACATTGCCGTGAAATGTTCCTGTCGGCCCAGGTCGTGGGAAGGTTTCGTGCAGCAGTCAAGGACTATGCCGATGGAAGGGATGATCAAGCCCAGCTGCAGATAGGTCTCGATAACCCTTTTCGATCTAGTGCCCGAAAGTGTGCATCCCGGGAAAAAAACCGTATCGCACCCGCGGGGCAGGGCATACCAGGAAAATAGTCGTGATGTCCCCCTTCTTTCGTATTCCCGCAAGGCGGCATGTTCCGGGTAATCTCCTTCTCCCCGGCGGACGGTCTCCCGCCTCATTTCTAGGAAAAGGCCGGATGGGTCGACGGCTTTCGGGCAAACGGCCGAACATAATCCGCAGAGGCTGCACTCAAAGGGCATCCCCTGGTCTTTTTTATCCGCCGGATCGTAATGTTCCGCAATATCTTTGGGCTTTCCATACTTCCTGAGAAAAGCGCATTCTTTCTGACAGATATTGCATTTCACACACTCCCGGATAACATCCCGCAGCCTTTCTTCTAAATTACCCATTACCCATTACCCATTACCCATTACCTGTCATCTACAATGACTCCCCCGCAGGATGAACCGGCACCGGCGGTGCAGCCGAAACAATGCCCCCCGGTTACGATCCTCCGCGAGCGCAACGTATCAGGCACAAATTCCCGGATGTGGTCCGGGGCTCCGTGGTTGACGGTAAGGCCGAGGGCAAGATTGAAATCGCAGTCATACAGGGAGCCGTCCCACCCGATGCTTACCTGGCGCCGGCACATAAGCCCCGAAACGGTTGCCGGGTTATACGATCTTTTCAGAAGGTCCATATATGCATCGAGCCGCCCGGGCCCGGTCAGCATTTTCCTGAAGCGTCCAACGGGCATGTTGGTAATGGTCAGCAAATGCGTAAAACTGATGCCGAACCTTTCGGCAAGTTCCAGGCGGTAATCATTTTCGAGGTCGCGCTGGGGTGAAGGCAGGAAATCACCTCCCGGGTTATACACGAGGCTAAGCGGCAGCGAGGCTTCTATCCCGTACCCCTCGGCGTTAAGCCTCCGTATCGCCTCGATGCTTTTCCGGTAGACCCCGGCACCCCTCTGTGCACACACATTCTCATCCGTGTAGCAGGGCATCGATGATACAAGTTCCACTTCATGCTCTTTGAAAAATGACGGCAGGTCTTCCGTATCGGTTTCGAGAAGGATGGTCAGGTTCGTCCGCACCTTCACATGACAGCCTTTTTCCTTGAGGGATCGAATCAGCCGCCGGAAGTGCGGATTCAATTCAGGAGCGCCTCCGGTCAAGTCTATGAGCCGGCATTGGGACGCATCGACCGCATCGAGTATGTGCTCCATGATCGGCCACTCCATCATTTCCGGGCGCCAGGGCGAGCATTCCAGATGACAGTGAAGGCATTGCTGGTTGCATTTGAGGCCGAGGTTAAGCTGAAGTGTGTCTATCGCTTCGCTTACGAGGCCCTTATCTCCCGTCTGAGATGTGATCGCCGTGTCGAATTGGTTAAACATTGGGCATGCTCCTTTATTAAACCTTCCGTTCATATCGTACCTGCCGTGAAATTTCAGGGATGTGCGATCGTATATATCTTATTGTCGCCGAGAGGGCAGGGGATAGGGACAGATTATCACGAAAGAATAACGTAAGGTCGTCGAACGTATCGATATCCCGGCGCATCTCAAGGATATGTACCCGGTATTTGAGCCCGCCAAGGATGGCGAGAGTCTGCTCAAAGACGATCGGGGTGCTCCATGATATCCCGTCAAAAATGTCCGGAAGGAAAGTGTCCGACCTGAACCCGATCAGGTAATAACCGCCGTCGAACGAAGGTCCAAGGACCACATCATGGTCTTTGAGCGCCGCGAACGCCTCATGAAGGGCATCGGCCGGAAGGTTCGGCATATCGCTGCCGATAAGCACCGCGCACGTGCTGCCCCGGGAGAAGGTATCCCTGAACGCATTCTTCATTCTCTCTCCCAGGTCCGCCCCATGCTGGGGAAATATTTCCGTGTCGCGGCCCAGCCAGCGGGTGATCACCCGTTCCTCGCGTGCGGGATGAAAGAATACCACGAGCGGGAATTGGTTCTGTAAAAGCATTGTAACCGTATCTTCAACGAAACACGTGTACAGGCCGAGCGCAGCGTCATCCCCGACCGAGGCCGCCAGCCTGGATTTTACCATCCCCCGGCGCGGCGACTTGACGAACACAATAACCGGACTATTTTCTGCCGACACGGGAAACCTCACTATGATCAAGGAAAGAAACAGATGCGCGGCCTGTATCATTGGAATCGTTCATGGCAGTCATTTTACTTATAGAGCCTTGCAAGTGTACGTGCCGGGACGCCCAGAGGATAAAGCACCTGGAGGAGCCAGTTCCTCAATGTGCACCGTACGATGCCCTCCTTTTCCCATCGGCGCGATGATGTTGCAACCCTGCTGCGGAGGATAATGATCCTGTCCCCTTTCTTCCGGATCCTTTTCATGATCTCGACATCTTCCATAACGGGTATATCCTGGTAACCCCCGATTTTTTCGAAATAATCCCTTCGGATAAATATTGCCTGGTCCCCGAAGGGAATTCGCGTGATGCGGCTGCGCAATGATGCCGAGAATTCTATCATACGGAAAACGGGACGCGGGGATTTGATGGTGAGATCGAACGCCCCTGCTTCGTATCGTCCATCCCGCATGGCATTTTCGATGAGCGGCAATGCATTCAAGGGCAATTCGGTATCCGCATGGAGGAAAAGAAGGATGCCTCCCGTGGCATGTCTGGCCCCTTCATTCATCTGGCGCCCTCTGCCGCACGGCGATGGTACCTTGGCCACGCCTTCGGAGATGATTGCCCCGATCGTACGGCAATCGTTACCGCCATCCACTACGATGATTTCGGCCCCGGATGAGCCGTCGATGTCCCGGATCCGGGCTATCGCGTCATTGATGACGCCTTCCTCATTCAAGACGGGGATGATAACAGAGAAAGACATGAATTCTCTCCTATAATGGCCAGGTGGGTATCCCGGCCGGGCTCATAGGGGATATGCCTGATGATCAGGCCGGGAGATTGTCGAACCTGGCAATAGCAGGGAACCGCCCGGGTCCCCGATAAATGTCTCAGCCCGAGGGACGAAAGGTACCATATGTCCTGTGTATAGTCTTGAGTGACATTTCTGAAATAATTTATAGGAATGAATACGAAATGTCAAAATGTTTTGCGAATTGAAGTATTGTCAATGGCGGCGGCTGTTTGCCAAAAAAAGCGGAGCGCTCTCACCGGCATAATGTGATATAATGGATTTCATGGGACGGGATATGACGAGCGTGCGCGAGCCGTCAGTGAGCGGGATGTTTTATCCCGATGATCCGGCAATCTTGAGGAAGGATATCGGGAACTATTTGAAGGCTGCCGAAGTGGAGCCGCTTTCATCGGATATACGTGCGGTTATTTCGCCGCATGCAGGATATGTGTATTCCGGGCAGGTGGCTGCCTATGGTTATAAAGCTGTGTCCGCTTTGAGTTTCGATACCGTGGTTGTTCTTGCCCCGAGCCACAGGGCCCATTTTCAGGGGATTGCGATCTGGGATGAAGGACTGTTCAGGACCCCGCTCGGAGATATTACGATAGACGCGGCGTCGGCCACCGACCTTCTCAGGTCAAGCGGTATATTTCGGGCGATGAGGGACGTACATAGGGGAGAGCACTCGCTTGAGGTACAACTGCCTTTTCTTCAGTACATATTCAAGGATTTCCTGTTGCTTCCCCTGCTCGTAGGAGCGGCACATGAGGGTATGTACGAGGAAGCAGCCGAAACGCTCAGGCATATCATGGCGGCAAGCGAAAAACGTTTCCTGATGGTCGCCAGCACGGACCTGTCCCATTATTATCCGTATGATGCCGCGGTCGAGATCGATTCTGTTACACTTCGGCATCTCAAGAATTTCGATATCGCGGGCATGGTCCGTGATACCCGGACGGAAAAAGCGCAGGCATGCGGTGCGGGCCCCATGATCACGACTATGATGGCGGCCGTGAAATTGGGCGCGTGTTCAAGTTCGGTGTTAAAGTACGCAAATTCGGGCGATGTATCGGGAGATCGAAGCGGCGTTGTTGGATACGTATCGGCAGTTTTGTTTAAAGATAATACCTGACGGGACAGATCATGGCACTTTCCGGAGAAGAGAGAGAAAAGCTCAAAAAATTGGTGAAGGATGCCATCGAAGGCGTTCTCTTCGGCAGGGAATGCGCGCCTGTCGAGCTCACCGGCCTTCTCGAGGAAAAATGCGGGGCCTTTGTCACCATTAAGAACCGCGGGTCATTAAGAGGGTGCATAGGGTATGTACGCGGTTACCTGCCGCTTCACGAGACAATCCGGCAGATGGCTGTTCAGGCCGCATTTAGCGACCCCAGGTTCCAACCCGTTACGAAGGATGAATGGGCAGATTGCGACTTCGAGATCTCGGTCCTGACACCCATGAAAAAGATCGCGGGCGTTGATGAGATCGAGGTCGGCGTCCACGGACTGTATATAGAAAAGGGAGTTCACTCAGGTCTTTTGCTCCCGCAGGTGGCAACGGAGCAGGGTTGGGACAGGACGCAATTCCTGGAATATACCTGTTATAAGGCCGGCCTGCCGAAAGATGTCTGGAAATCAAAAGACGTCGATATGTATATTTTTTCTGCCGATGTTTTTTAAAGATCCGGGCCGGGGAAGCGGATGATCGATAGAAAGATGTCTATCAGCGAGGTGTTGAGCAAATACCCGGAGTCCATGAAAGTCTTCGAGGATTTTGGTCTCGGGTGCGTCGGGTGCGAGGCTGCCCTCTTTGAAAGTATTGAACAGGGGGCGCAGGTTCACGGAGTGGATGTTGACAGGCTCCTCGCCGGTCTGATGGAAGTTACCGGGGAATTTTAAAAAATGAGTTACGTCTGCGTTCTTATCTCATGAGAGATATCTGTTCCGTAATTCTGGCCGCCGGGTCTTCCCGGAGGCTCGGGTTCAATAAGCTCACTTTGAAGATCGATTCTGAAGCAGTCATCTTGAGATCGGTCTTTCCGTTCATTAAGGCGGACCTCGGGAACATCATCGTAGTGGCCGGCCCGCACATGTCGTCAATATCGAGAGAACTCGATGGCCTTGCGGTCACCGTGGTCCACAATGAGGAGCATCATACGGGCATGTCAAGTTCGATCAAGGCAGCGCTTCCATGGATACGCGAGGCAACAGCCGTGTTCTTCCACTTGGGCGATAAGCCGTTCATAAAAGAGGGCTTGCTGGCGCAAATGCTTAAGGAATATCGGGCGACAGGAAAAAATATAATAGTTCCTGTCTGCAAGGGACAGAAGGGCCATCCGGTATTGATGAGTGTTGCCCCTTTTATCGAAGAAATGAAAGGGCTTGAGGGCGATAAGGGCCTGCGTGAAGTTATAGAAAAGCATAAGGAAGATGTGCTATTTATAGAGACGGACGATGGCGTGCTCACCGATATCGATACAGCCGATGATATCCGCAGTCTGACACAAAGAGGATACAGTATTGAAGAAAGTAAGGGTTGAAGATGCTCCGGGCATGATACTCGCTCATGACATCACAGAGATAATTCCCGGAAAGAAAAAAGATGTCGCATTCACCAAGGGGACGGTCATTAAGGCCGCAGATGTCGAGAGGCTTCTCGATCTCGGCAAAAGGCATCTTTACGTCTTCGACGGCAACGTCGAAGGGGTCCACGAGGATGATGCGGGCGGCAGGATCGCGCGGGCCATAATGGGAAAACACATGGAAGCGACGGCGCCAAAAGAGGGCAAAGTCTCGATCAAAAGCACTGTAGACGGTTTATTCAAGGTTGATCCAGAAATGCTGTACAGGTTGAACACGGTCAAGGATGTTCTCGTAGGGACGCTGCCTAACAGGTACCCCGTCAAGGCCGGCGATGTCGTAGCAGCGGCCAGGATAATCCCGCTTTACATTGACGAGAAGAGCCTGGCCCGTGTTGAAAAGGGCTGGAAGAATAGGAAAATGATCAGCATTTTACCGTTCAGGTCCCTCACTGCCGGCATCGTTGTCACGGGCAGCGAGGTTTATGACGGACGAGTGCCAGACAGTTCTCACATTGTCGACGCCAAGCTTAAAAATTATGGTTCCAGCATTATCGGGAAGACGGTGGTCACTGACGATATCGGCATGATCCGTAATGCTATTCTGGACCTTTTTGACAAAGGTGCGGATATAGTGATAACAACGGCGGGATTATCTGTGGATCCCGATGATGTTACGCGGGAAGGCATTGCGGCGACAGGGGCGAAGACGATATTTTACGGTACGCCCATCGCGCCGGGGGCAATGTTCCTCCTCGCCGCCCTTAACGGGAAATACATTCTTGGTGCACCCGCATGCGTGTACTACAGCGGATATACCGCGCTTGATATTGTACTTGTCCGGATACTTGCCGGGGAGAAAGTGTCGAAGCGCGATGTGGCAATGCTCGGATATGGCGGATTATGCACGCATTGCGCCCCCTGCCATTATCCCGCCTGTCATTTCGGAAAAGGATTATGATGAGGTATCGGGATGCCTGAAGGAAATAAGATGATCACCGACGCCACTGTGGCCATAAAGGGAGCGGGGGAGATGGCGTCCGGAATAGCGCACAGGCTCTATCGCGCCGGAATGACGCGCATCCTTATGCTTGAGGCTGAAAACCCGCTTTGTGTGCGGCGCTTCGTATCATTTTGCGAGGCCGTGCATGACGGTACGTCCGAAGTCGAGGGTATCAGGGCGAGGCTCGCCGCCCGGCTTCCCGATGTCGCTCCGATATGGCAGGCCGGGGAAATTGCCGTCATCGCGGACCCAGAATGGAAAAGCGTCGGGGCCCTCAAGCCTGACATTATGATCGATGCGATCATGGCTAAACGGAACCTGGGGACACGAAAGGATGAGGCCGCGTTTGTTATCGGGGTGGGGCCTGATTTTGTCGCGCCGCGTGATGTACACGCAGTTATCGAGAGCAATCGCGGGCATGATCTGGGACGTGTGATCTACGACGGTTCGGCCGAACCCTATACGGGGATGCCGGGGGAGATAAAAGGCATTGCGAAGGAACGCGTTCTCCGGGCGCCTGTCGCAGGACGGGTGAGGCATATGCATCAGCTTGGGGATGCCGTCAAGAAGGGCGACCCGGTCTTATATGTCGATAATGCTCCTGTGTACGCGCCTTTTGACGGGATACTCCGGGGGCTGATCAGGGAAATGACAGTTGATAAAGGCGAAAAGGTGGGTGATGTCGACCCGAGGGCCAGGAAAGAATACTGTTTTACGATCTCGGAAAAGGCCCGCGGTATAGCAGGCGGGGTACTCGAGGCCGTATTGCACGAATATTTTGGACATGACGAGAGGGAATGACCCATGAGCATATACGATACCATTAAAGAAACCTTGCGTGCCGGACGCAAGGGTATACTCGCGACCGTGGTAAACCGCACCGGTTCTGCGCCTCGCGATGTCGGCGCCCGGATGTTCGTCGATGAGAACGGCAAGTCCGATGGCACGGTCGGCGGCGGACTCCTTGAGTTTCAGGTTGAGAAGGCAGCCATCGAACGAAAGGACAGTAGCGCGGCGACGATCATTCATTTCCAGATGAATGCGAAAACGGTGGCCGAGCAGGGGATGCTCTGCGGCGGGAATGTCGATGTTCTCCTGGAGCCTGTTATTGCAAAACATGGTGAACTGTATCAGCGGCTTGCAGACATGGAACGAAAAGGGAAGAAAGGGATCGTCGTTACGTCACTGACGGATAGTTTCACCAAGACCCTTATTGACGACAGCCTGGGCATTACCGGGGATGCGATGAACGAAAGCAGCGCCATGCGCTATTTGAACGTTGTGACCCAGGGCCGGCCCGTGATCAGTGATGACGGTGCTTTTCTGATCGAGCCCGTATTTAACCGGACGCGGCTTTATATTTTCGGGGCCGGCCATGTATCCCAATTCATTTCGAAGATCGCGAGCATGGTGGATTTCGCCGTCGTTGTCATAGATGACAGGCAGGACTTCGCGAACGCGGTCCGTTTTCCGGAAGCGGACGAGGTTATCGTTGACGATTTCACGAAGGCATTTTCGTCATTACCCTTTTCAGGGAATGAATTTGTCGTCATCGTTACGCGCGGTCATTCGCACGATGCCGTGGCCCTTCGCGAGGCATTATCCAAAGATGCGCGCTATATCGGCATGATCGGAAGCAAGCGAAAGGTAAAGATGGTTTTCGACCTGATGCGCGAATCCGGTTTTTCCGACGAAGCCATATCGAATGTACACGCTCCGATAGGTCTTGCGATTGACGCCGAGACCCCCCAGGAAATTGCTGTCAGTATCGTGGGGCAGCTTATACAGATCCGGGCCGAGTAGAGGCGCCTCATATGGACGAAGATAAAATAGAAATAAAACCGATACCGCCCAGGACCGACGATGGTTCTTTGCCGACCACTTTCGATCCGTTGCGGAAATATCTTTCCGAGGTATCGCGCTACAGTGTCCTGTCTCGGGAGGAGGAATTCGAGGTCGGCCGCCTGGTATTCGAGGAGAAGGACCGCGAGGCCGCCCAGAAGCTCGTAATGTCCAACCTCAAGCTGGTCGTTAAGATATCCCTCGAATATTACAACACGTATCTTAACGTGCTCGATCTGATCCAGGAAGGTAATGTCGGGCTTCTCCATGCCGTGAAAAAATTCAACCCGTATAAAGGGACAAAATTCTCCACGTATGCCTCGTTCTGGATCAGGGCCTACATCCTGAAGTATATTATGGATTCGTGGAGCCTCGTCAAGATCGGGACAACTCAGAGCCAGCGGAAGCTTTTCTACCGTCTCAACAAAGAAAAACAAAAATTGGAGGCCCTGGGGATGTTCCCCGCGCCGGCCCTTCTTGCCAGCAATCTGGACGTGAAAGAAGAAGAGATCGAAGAGATGCAGAAAAGGCTTGCATTCACGGACGTATCTCTCGATTCACCTGTTCATGATGAAGGCGACGATACTATCATGGATATGATACGGGGCGGCGACGACGTCGAGGAAGTTGTTGCGGAGAAAGAAAAACGAGATATCCTAGCGCAAAGGGTAAAAGAGTTCAAGAAAGGCCTGAATGACAAAGAGGTGTTCATCTTCGAACAGAGGATAATGGCGGAGGAGCCTCTCACTCTCCAGGAGATCGGCCAGGAGTTCAAGATCTCGCGTGAAAGGGCAAGACAGATCGAGAGCAGGGTGATCAAAAAATTCAAGGAACGCTTCCAGAACGAGTTCCATGACCTGGATTTTTAAAAGCCGTAAACAGTGAAGAGTGAGGCGTGAGGCATGACCGCACCCCCGCCGTCACCCCGGTTTACCGGGGTCCAGTGTCTTGGTTTTTTAAGAGGCGTCGGGGGCTGTGCCGCAATTACCCCCCTGCCGTCACCCCGGCTTGCCGGGATGACGGCAGGGGGGGGAATGCAACACCCGGATGGTATCCGGCCGGGATGACGGCGGTTTTTTTTGGGTTTTTTACTCCTGACTCCCCACTGTTCACTTTTTTATGTACCCGGAAAAAGCAGGATCCCCAACCAGAGATTAAGTACGCTGTAGTATGAACTGACCATCAAAAGGCCTAGGATGATCAAAAGTATTCCGAGCAATCTGACCGCATACCGGGATACGTAGCTATATTTTTTCAGCAGAAGAAAAAGCCTGTCGAAGAGAAGTGATGATATTAAAAAGGGTATGGCTAGGCCCAGCGAATACAATGAGAGCAGGTAAACGCCATGAGATGCCCGGCCCGACATCGATGCAACGATAAGGATGGACGATAAAGCGGGCCCTACGCAGGGTGTCCATCCCAGGGAAAACGTGATGCCGACTATGAACGACCCGAAAAGCCCGATGGGCTTGCGCTCAAGCTGGAACATATATTGCCGGTTGAAGACGGGGATCTTCAGGATGTCGAGGTAAAAAAGGCCAAGGACAATAAGGATCACGCCGCCGATGCGTATGATATATGTCTGGTAATGGGAAAGAAAATTGCCGATGAGCGACGATGAGATACCGAGGGCCACAAAGACAAAAGAAAAACCAAGAATAAAACAGAGTGAATGAAAGAAGACCCTCTTTCTGTGCCCCGTTCCCGGAGCGGACATATCACCGACCGTTATGCCGCTGATATAGACTATATATGAAGGAACAAGGGGCAGGATGCACGGGGTGAAGAAGGACAGGAGACCCGATACAAAAGCTGCGATCCCATTCACGTTGAGCGATGCAGAGACGGCAGGATTCATGTCAGGTATCTTATTGGTTATCTAACGGGGAAGTCAAATGAAATGTGCTGCTATAGATATTGGTACGAATACGATCCTTCTTCTGATCGTTCAGAAAAGAGGTGAGTTGTTTACAGACATTGTTGATGCGTCGACCATCGTAAGGCTCGGAGAGGACCTCGTACGGTCGGGCAGCCTTAAAGAGGAAGCGGTTTCGCGGACCATCAACGGACTGAGGAATTACCTCAACATCGCCGCGTCAAACGGCGTCGGGAAGATCTTTTGCATCGGTACCGCAGCGCTCAGAACTGCCCGGAATGGCAGGGATTTCGTTGCTTCCGTCAAAGACATGCTCGGCCTTGATATCGAGATAATCAGCGGACGCGATGAGGCGTACTATACGTACCTTTCGATCCGCAATGATGCACTCATGAAGTATGCCGATATGACGATAGTCGATATCGGAGGCGGCAGCACGGAGATCGTAAACGGGACGGACGGTCAATTCGCCGGATATGTTTCTTTGCCTATCGGAAGCGTCGTATTGACCGATTCTTATGTATCGCATGACCCGCCTTTACCCGTTGAATTGGAGAATATTGCGTCATTCATAGGGGAGAATCTCGCCAATGTCCCCTTTAGTCCGGCAAGCACCCTGATCGGGACAGGGGGAACGGTGACGAATATCGCCGCCCTGATACTGGGTCTTAAGCAATATGACAAGTCCATAATTCACGGGTATACTATCCGGTTTGAGGATCTCAAAGATCTTATCGCCTCCCTGTCGCCGCTTACGAGCGCGCGGCGCAAAGATATGCCCGGTATGGAAGCCGGCAGAGAGGATATTATTGTTGAGGGTTCTATGATACTCGACGAGGTCATGATGCATGGCGGTTTTGATGCGTGCGTTGTCAGCGCCGCCGGTGTCCGGTATGGTTTACTGTACGAAAGATGCTGAATATTTGGTCAATATGTAAATTTCTCTGGACGAATATTTTTGTTTAATGATAAAACTGGATTCATCTGAAGAGAGAGAAGGAAACTGGAAAACTTTCTAGAGCTCATATCCGCTACGCCCCGCCTGTTTCAGGCGCTTATCGATAATATCCCCAGTCCCGTTTATTACAAGGATACCGGGGGCATCTACACTATATACAACAAGGCTTTTCGGGAATATTTCGATATTTATGACGATCAATTCATAGGTAAGGATATCTTCGCCCTTCCAATCCCGCGTGAAATTGCCGAGGTGCATCACAATACCGATATCGAGCTTCTTCGGGACCCAGGTTCGAAGACTTACGAGTTGCGGTCTATGAGAAAAGATGGGTCGATATGCCACGAACTGATAAAGAAAGCGACCATTACGGGCTCGGATGGGAAAATAGCGGGCACTGTCGGCCTTATAGTTGATATCAGTGACCAGAAAAAGATGGAGACCGAGGTCGTAAGGTCCCGAAATCTCCAGTCCCTTGCAACGCTTGCCGGAGGAATTGCGCATGATTTCAATAATCTCCTGATGGCCATCGTCGGAAATCTCTCGCTTGCCAAACTTAATACGTCGAAAAATTTGAGCGCTATCGAGTATATCGAAGAAGCCGAGCGAGTATCATTTCTCGGAAAGAATCTGACACAGCAATTGCTTACCTTCTCACGGGGAGGAAATCGGGTCCGGAATATTGTTCAGCTGGAATCCATCGTGGCATCCATGGCGGCGGAAATATTACACGGGAAATCGATCCGGTGCGTTTACGACATAACGCCGGGTGTTTTTCCTGTTGAAGCGGACCGGGAACAGCTGAGGCAGGTTTTTGAGAATGTTCTCAGGAACGCGAAAGATGCAATGCCGGCCGGGGGAAAGATATCGATCAAGATCCGAAATGTACGTTTCGCTCCGGATGACAGACTTCCCCTCATACAGGAGGACTATGTCAGGATATCCATTTCAGACGAAGGGGTCGGGATCTTACCGGAGGATATTCCCAGGGTTTTCGATCCGTATTATACGACGAAGGTTATGGGATCCGAAAAAGGGGTCGGCCTGGGTCTCGCTATTTCGTACGCTATAGTTAAACAACACGGTGGGAACATAACTCTTGAATCGACGAAGGGACATGGATCTGTGTTTCATGTAGACCTCCCCGCGTATAACAGGGAAGTATCCGCCGACAAACCAACTCGGGAAGATCGTCCAATGAAAAAGACCGGCAGGATACTGCTTCTCGATGATGAACCACTTATCCTTGAAGTTACCAGAGAGCTCTTGAATTATCTGGGGTATACCGCAATAGTCGTTCAAAGCGGCGAAGAAGCGGTATCTCTCTATAACCGGGCGATGCAATTAAATGAGCCGTTCGATGCGGTTATTCTCGATCTTGCGGTCCAGGGCGGTATGGGCGGGAAGGAAGTGGTCCGTGAGCTTCTGCGATCTGATCCCAATGTTAAGGCGATCATCTCAAGCGGATACCTGACAGATCCGATAGTTGAACACTATGAAGATTATGGTTTTGCGGAAGTATTGACAAAACCCTACGATGCGGACGAACTCGATAGAAAGCTGCGAAAAATAATCGATACCTAGACCCCGGTCCATTTGACTAGGTAAAACGGCGGTCACCGGTTTTCGCTCTGAACGGTAATTTTTCTGCCATCCGTACATATCCGTATGCACCCATCACGATCGGTCCTGTATACCGGGATATTCCTAGTCTTAAAGCGAGCGATCGCCTCGTCGGAAGGAATGCCCCTGATGCCGGGCCCCACACTGAGTATGCCGATATCGGGGCTGACTGCCCGAATGAAATCTAGAGTGTTCGAATGGCGGCTTCCATGGTGAGGGATCTTCAGGACGTTCGATCGCAGGTTGTTCGAGTGTATTATAAGGGACCTCTCGATCTCCTCCCCGATATCTCCTGTCAGAAGAAAGGTCCTTTCGCCGTATGCAAGTTTCAAAACAAGCGAAGAATCGTTGACCCGGTCAGGGCTGAAATATGAGTGGAGGACCCGGATATCGGTATCGCCGCCTATCCGCAGCCTGTCCCCCGTTTGCATGTTTAAGAGCGGTATTTTCCTGACATTCACGATATTCCTGATATTGCCGGGTTCCGGGCCGGCCATCCCGGTGCCGAAATTCCGTACAGTGAAATACTGCAGAACATGCTGAAGCCCGGCCGAATGATCCTGGTGCGGATGGGTATTAATTACGTAATCCAGGGTAGTTATCTTCTTTGCGAGAAGGAATGGCCCTATCACAGCCCTGCCAATGTCGAAATCGCTTCCATAAAATCCGCCGCCGTCTATGAGAAGCCTGACCCCGCGGGGTGCTTCTATCAGCATGGCATCGCCGAGGCCGACATCGATGTAGTTTATGCACAGGTCCTTGTTATAGAAACGGTTATGACAGGCTATGCCCGTCGTGATGAGGGCCACGGGCATGATGAGCGAAAAAAAAGCGAATTTGACGAGCTTTCTTTTGATATATATAACTGAAACTGCAGCGGTGAGATAGATAATTGCCTCAGCCAGGCTTGGCCGTATGATGGGATAAATGTAGCCCCAGTTGATCGTATCCAGAATGATAATGGTGAACTCTATGATAATACCCGAGAGGCGCAACAAAA
>CAIQJW010000116.1 GCA_903872255.1 uncultured delta proteobacterium
CTTTTCAGTGACAGAAAATGCCAGAAAATATTGGTCAATGTTCTTATAATAGAAATTCGATAACATCACGGGGACGTATTTATATCCGCTACAGGTCAACAGGTGAGCTTCAACGATCCTCGCAGTTCTTCCGTTGCCATCTCTAAACGGATGGATAAGACCAAGATAGTAATGGGCCAGGGCTGCTCGAATAATCGGTTCCAGGCTTAAGACCCCTTCACTATTCATCCAATCTATGAAAATCTTCATCAAGGATTCGATATCGGCTAAAATCTTTGGAGGAGTGTATATTCCTCCATGGTCTTTGTCGCCAACTTTTACTTTTTCATTTCTGTACTTGCCAGGTAGGTTATTCTCATACTTAACTTTATCGGTAATTATTCTGTGAACTCTCTTTATTTGATCTTCTTGAAGCAGCATGTTCGTTCCACTTTGTGGGCAACTCACAACAAATTCATTATAGGCTTCTTGTAAGTTTTTTATCTCCTGTTCAAATTGTTCCAGTTGTCTTGAGACATCTATGGGTTTTTCAACTATCTTACCAACCTTTTCTTCCGAAAGCGGATTGCCCTCAATTGCAGCAGTACCAAAAATAGAACGTTTAACAAGCTCTTCTTCAAGAGGAGCTGCGTACTGCGGGACTATCGGCAGGTCTCGAATAGTCATGTACAATGTTTTTGCCTCTGTGAGGGATTCCATCAACTTCGAAGCCTGGTATCTTGAACTGAAAGTAATAAACCCGGATTTGAACGTTTTAGCAGTCCTCATTTTGTCCATACAAAGTCCTTATGTTACTTACAGTTAAATAATGTTTATTATAAAATTTGTCATGCTAAATGTCAAGATACTTGCAAGAGTATGGGGTCATCTCTTTATGACGGCTATCGGAAAATCCTGTATGGTTTGCGGCTTGGTCGTGGTCGGCGTCTGCTGGCCTTCCGTTAATTCCTTGACCCGCTCGGAAAGGTAGAGGTCGAGCATGTTGATGCTGATCTTGCCCTTTTTCGTGTAATCGGCCTTGCCTCCCAGGCCTTCGATCAGGGCCTTCGTGAAGGCCCCGTTCCCCCATTCGGGCCGCTCGAGAGAAAATTGCCTGCCTGTTGACGATGCGAAGACGATAGCGCCATTTTCTGCGCTCGACAGTTCGTTTGCGATATTGGTTACATCGCCGATAGCCTTGCGGGTTCCCATGACATTTCCCGAATGGCACGTGTCGACGAAGACCAGTGTCTTCCCGGCGAGATTTGCCACCGTATTTTTTATGTCGGCATAGGGAACGCCCGTCCGCTTGATACTGTTCTTGTCGAATGTTGACGGAACAAAATAATATACACCCGTATTGTCGTTGACCCCGTGGCCCGACAGGAATATCATCGCCACATCCTTGCTTGTTGTTTCTCTCTGGATCCATTCCAATCCGTCAACGATCGTATCTCGTGTGGCCTGCTCGTCGATGAGCAGCCGCGCCGCAACGTCCCGGTAAAGCTCATTCTTCTGTTTTTTCATTTCTTCAACGAAATCCCGGGCGTCCTTCGCCGCGAACTTGAGCTGCTTGTCCGGAGGGAAATTGACATACTTGCCGACACCGATAGCGAGGATATAGAGCCTGGGCAAGACGACGAATTCATCCGTTTTCCGGGCTCCCTGCCATCTTATTTTGATCGTCGTCGGTTCGCTTGAACTGAACTGATTGGAGGCAATGATCGATATGTAGGAATCTTCTGTCGGAATGGACAGCGTCAACTGGCTGACAGCGCCCGCATCCTTGTACGGGCCGGTGTCCGCTTCAGCCTTTGCGGCCCCCGGATCACTTTCCTGCCCGGCAGGTTTCGCGGGCTGCTCCAGGGTTACGTCCCGCGTTGCCGCAACGGGCCTCCCGTTGACGAGGGCCTTGACATTTGTTATTGGCTCACCCGAGGGTGACCTGACAGTATATTTCACGGTGACCTGGCTGCCGGCAATACCGGCACCGTCATTAGGAGAAACAATGGTCACTACCGGAGGGAGGATCTTTTTGATGGACACGTCCTCTGCCGGCCTTTGCCGTCCCGATTCCGCATTGGCGAGTTGAACGGCCTCTTTTTCGTCCCTGGAGGCCTCCAGCACCTTCTCGATCACGTCGGGTCTGTAATATGTGCTTCTGAACCGCGAAACAGGAAAAAAATCCGAAACCATATCGGGGCTCAAATTGACGTGCCAGCCCATTAATTCCTCGGCACCCGCCGAGGCATCATAGTAGCCGGACGGCGTCCAGATTATCCACCGCTTCTTGTCATTGTGCGGGAAAAACCCCAGGATCTGTTTGCCGTCGCTTGTGCGGTACCATCGTATCGTCCCGTCGCCAAAGGCTGCTACCGCGATCTTTCCGTCGCCGGAGATGTTCACCGCCCACGGTGTAGCCGGGGCCACAGTATTCCATCTTTCCACGCCGTTCCTGCCAAAATAGCGAAGGTGCCAGCCCGTTCCAAGAAGAAATGACTGTTTGTCCGGCGCAATTGCGAGGGTCCTCGAGAACTCATTGGGCTTGAGAGCTATGGGTACCCCGTTGAGCTTTGGTTGATATGTATCCTCCCAATCGGTGATGGCGAGTCCTTCAGACGGCGCCGTCACGGGAAGTTTCATGCTGGAGGAGGGATTTTTCCCGGACCCTGGTGAAAGGGCTGTAAGGGCCCTGTCCTGTACCGAGAAACGGGCCGGGGAACTGCCCGTCACCTCGTACTCGAACTGCACGGCGAATCCATTGCCGGACACGGCGAAGCTCTCCCTGATCTCTCTGTAGTCGGCCACGGACGGCATCACGACCATGGTCCGCGTGCCGTGTTTGTCGAAGGTCCCGAACGAGGGTTCCGCGGATGAATAGGCGATGCCGCCATTCTTCAAGGGGATAATGTCAAGAATGCTGCTTTTCACGCCATCTAATTTGTAGGGGCCGCCTGTCGAGTCTTTGGCCCACCTCATGATCGGGAACTGGCCATCCGCCTGGTACATGCCGCCGGCATAGAGATACTGACCATCCGCCGACCAGCAGACGATCTCGACGTTGCCATTCTCGGCGCTCCCGGTCCCCGGTGAATAAGTGTACGTAAGGTCCTTACCAGAGAGCACATCGATCTTCCGGGAATCGTGGTATCCCACGGCAATCCGGGAACCATCAGGGGTGAAGCTGACAGAAAAAGGCTTCGAGCCTCCCTGCGGCTTTACTTTGGCGATCAATTTGAGATTGCTGTCATAAAGCCGGATGAAACCGTCATATGATGTAGTGACCAGCCGGTTCTGTCCGTCGAAGTCAGCACCGTACGAATCTCCTCCGTACTGGGTATCTTCGCCGGCGAGAGAGAGGTCAGACACTCTGTAGGCCCGAAAACCGCTTTGCCCGCCCATCATTACAACGAGGTACCTTCCGTCTTTCGAATATCTCATGTGCCGGATCACGTTGGGAATATCCGGTATTCGCCCTTTCATTTTTCCGCTTGCGCGGTCAAAGAGATAGACATTATGAAATATGTCCCCGCCCAGGGTCCAGCCCGCGCACGCGACCGTCTCGCCATCGGGCGACATATCCGCCGAATAAATGTAGCCTTCGTATTCCTTACCGATCGGCGGCCTGAGCGTCCTCAAGAGTTTGCCATTCGCCGCGTCCCAGATGCGCACGGTTTTGTCGTCCGAGCCCGTGACTATGTAGCGGTTTTCCCTGTCGGTCCCTATTCGGCGAGCAGGGGCGAGATGCATCCCCGTCTCGATCCGGAAAACGGGTTCGGTGGACATGTTGTTTGGCGGTCGTGTCTTGTACACCGTCTGGGAAATCCCGACCGAACAATAAAGGAGCATGGCAAGGGCAAGACAGATTGATTTCAGAAGAATGCGTTGCATAATATTACCTATTCTTTTGGATTTTTTGTAAGGGTCAGACCATCATCCGGATTTTTGTAAGCGTGGGTCTCGTATGTAAGAACGGCTACGAGAAAGGTACAGAGCACAGCAAGAAATGTTTTATTCACGTGTTCCCTTTTTCCTGAACGGTGATCCTGCATTCCCGATAAGTTTTGCAAATGGCTGCAATAATCGCAACAGAAATTCTTTGTAATTCGTGTCGCGGGGTGGAATCCACCCGGTAAAGATGATCTTGAACCGCCCGAAAAACGGGCAAAAGAAAACATGGCGCAACTAACAGATATCACGAGGAAAAGCATGATATGTTACGTATAGCACCTACAAGTCTTGTACAAAACCTTTTGGCTTCAGTCGCCAATTACGAATCGAAGGCGAAAAACAACATTTCCACGTATTCGGTGGAGTTAATAAAAAGCCCCCCCTGCTATGGGAGGCTTTTAAACACAAAATGAAGTTCAGGCCTTACAGCTTGCGAACATTCTCAGCAGCAGGGCCCTTAGGGCCTTGGACAACCTCGAAACTTACACGATCACCCTCAGCCAACGATTTATAACCTTCTCCCTGGATCGCAGAATGATGTACGAATACGTCCTTGCCGCCGTCCTGCTCGATAAAACCAAATCCCTTTGAATCATTAAACCATTTAACTTTTCCTTCAGGCATCCTTTCTCCTTTGTATCGGGTTTCTCCGTAAAACCATTTATAATAATAAGTATGATACAGTTCCTTCTGAAAATGCAAGATTATTCCCTATTTACCATCAGGCACCGGTTGCAATCTGAAATGGTCAGGTTTTCATGATTCTGTCGGATTGTTGATAACAGGAAGGAACAAAGCCACGATAGATTGCCAGTTCCCGGGATACTCCCATTCTGTAGAGACCCAAACTCGGAAACTGGACCGGTTCATTTTGGGCAGGTCATCCGCGAACATTTTATCTTGAAACTAAATCGATATTGTACGACAATGGATTTTGAGGCGAGCAAAAAAATGAGACATCCAGACCATTTCCGTGAAGCCACCGGAAGAGTTTTGGCGATGCTTTTAAAAACGTTTAGATCACCTGACCGTGGAGTCATCAGATAATCCTTATCGATCAAGGAGGGAACCATGGAACTAGAAGAGGCCTGGCAGGTTAATTACAGGCGGGTGACAGTCAAGATGTCTGACGGTACCCTTTACGCAGGAAAACTGAATATCCGCGATTTCGATCGAGCCTCCGATTTCTTTCGACATGCAGAAGAGCAGTTTTATCTCATGGTGGTTTCGGTGCCGGACGGGTCCGAGAAGGTCATGATGTTAAATAAGAACTTCATAATATCGGCCGAGGCAGAATAGACCGTACACCTCAGAAGCTATGGGGTCAAATCTTTATTCTTGACAAATACACCGGTCCTGATAATTTTGCCGTCGACATATCCAGAAGAAGGTTCTCGGACAAGATGGGCATGATAGGAAGCCGAGCAGCCGTTTCCGGGAACGGGAAGATGCGCTTCAAATTCAAGGATAAAGATTTGACCCCGGTGACCCCGGTGACCCCGGTGACCCTGCTTTGTCAACACTCCCGTCAGGACAGTACGGGATGTGAAATCGTCTTAGGCAATCAGGATGCGCATGGGTGCTGTCTTAGGGTCATGCGATCAATCATTTTCCACCATCTGCGAATTCCTTCATCGCTTGTTTCAACCGGGCAAACTGCATCTCCAACTCCGGTATCCTGGCGGTAACAGCTTTTATGTCACCAGATTTTCCGGCTTTCTCCATCTCGAAGGCGACCTCCCGCAGACGCTCCCCGCCGACGTTGGCCGAGGCTCCCTTGATGGTGTGGGCCTGGCGTTCGGCGCTTGGAGCATCACCTGATTCTAAATAGCCCTTGAGCATCTCGATCTGCTTCGGGATGTCGTCCAGGAATCCCTCGACAATGGTCCGTGCCAGTTCCCCGTCGTCCATAAGACGAACCATCATTCCCGCTTTGTCGAAGACCGGCACTTCTGTCTCACCTGCTATAGCGGGCGCAGAGGCTTTAGACTTGCTTGATGCTTGTTGCGCTGTTGAAGTGGCCTCTTCGGGCAGCCATCTCTTAAGTGCTTCAGCGAGGTCAAGGGGAGAGACGGGTTTTGACAGGTAGTCGTTCATCCCGGCTTCCAGGCATCTCTCGCGGTCGCCCTGCATGGCATTGGCAGTCATGGCGATGATGGGGATGTCGTGATCCCGAACCGCTGAGCGCGGGTCGCGTATCATGCGGGTGGCTTCAAGCCCGTCCATCTGTGGCATCTGGACGTCCATGAGCACCAGGTCGTAGGGGATTGTCTCGAGGGCTTTTAGCGCCTCGGCGCCATCAGCCGCAACCTCCACC
>CAIQJW010000117.1 GCA_903872255.1 uncultured delta proteobacterium
CCGGCTGTGCCGGGGGCGCAGGGGGTCTCGAAGCCTGGTTCATCGCTCCGATAAAGAGCGCTCCTGCCAGAATGGTGCCGCCAATGATGGCCGCAGGCACCCAATAATTTCCGCAGCCTCCGCGGCAGCCTCCCCCGTAGTAGTAATATCCCCGGGTTTCGCCGGGTGATGGAAGAGCAAGGGATAGACAAACCAAGAGCATGAAGAGTATCGTTATTCTTTTTATCATCCTGTCTAAGTATAACATCGTTTCTCAAATATGTAGCAAATTTTAGCTACGGCTGGATCATTTTTTCGAGTATACCGACGGCGCCCTGAACCAACCCAAGGGCACTATGTCCGTAATATCCCCGCATCGGCAGTTCCCTTATATCCATCAGACGTCGAGAATCATTGTCAATATTGCGTGTATCGCCGTTAATCCTTGTTTTGCAAGGGGTTCAAGCGTTATACTAACGGTGCGTTCGATTACCCTTATCTTCGAAGGACCACGATGAAACAATTCTTCTACCCGGAAAGCATTGCAGTATTCGGCGTTTCCGACACACCGTCCAATCTTGCCCGCGTCATTGTTGAAAATCTTGCCCGCTTCGGTTTTCGCGGGGACGTTTATCCCGTAGGTGCGCGCGACGGCATCGTGGGCGGCAGGAAAATATTGAAGGACCTTGATGAAGTCGAAGGCATTCCCGACCTTGCGGTCATTCTCGTGCCCGCCCGCTACGCTCCGGAAACGATCGAGATGTGCGGAAAAAAAGGGATACGCAATGTGGTCCTGGAATCCGGAGGTTTCAGCGAATTCTCGGCCGACCGGCTTGGACTCGAAGGCGCGGTCCTTTTGATGGCTGAACGGTACGGAATGAAAATAATGGGACCCAACTGTTTTGGCATCGTCAACCTCGAAGCAGGGGTAATTCTCCCGTTCTTCATTATAGACCCCGATTATATGAAGACAGGCTCGGCCTCCCTTATTTCCCAGAGCGGCGGCGTGTTTTATGATACATGCATGCTCTGCTCCGTGGAAAATGTCGGTTTGAGGAAACTTGTCAGTATCGGCAACAAATTGATGACCGATGAGAACGAAATTCTCGAGTACATCCTCAAAGATGACGGGACGCGCGTCGCCGGGCTTTACCTCGAAAATTTTTCCGATGGCCGGCGGTTGATGAGCCTTGCCGCTTCAAGCCCGAAGCCGGTCGTTATACTCAAGGCGAACAGAAGCCCGTCGAGCGGCGAGATCGCGAAATTTCACACCACGGCCCTTGCGGGCGACGATGATGTCGTTGAGGCCGCGATGAAGCAGGCGGGAATTATCAGGGTGACGAGCTTTCAGGAAATGGTGGATTGTTTCAAGATATTCAGCCTGCCCGTCCTAAAAGGGAAAAGACTGGCCCTTATCTCGCGCTCTGGCGGGCACGGGGTGCTCAGCGCCGATGCCGCGAAGAGGTACGGCTTCGATTTCGCGACCTTTTCGGATGATTTCTTTTCCGGTATCTACGAAAAAAAGCTGAACGTCATAGCCGCAACGAACCCCCTGGATATCGGCGATGTCTACGACCTTGACGAATATTGCCCGATCCTCGAAATGGCCTTGAAAGAAGAGAATGTGGATGGCGTTGTTTTTGTCATCACGTACAGCTCGGAAACGGACGGGGCAAAGGTGCGTAATTTTCTTAAGTTTGCTTCCGGGATCATCCCGAAATATGATAAGCCCGTAGCCCTCAGTGTTGTGACCAACCGGGCGGAATGGTTCGCCATCAAGGAAGCGGCTGATGTCCCTGTCTTTACCGATGTCGACCAGGGATTGAAAGCGCTTTCCTGGTCGTTAAGACACCACGAGGCAAAAGGGCGGGGAAAGAAGATCTCCTGCAAATACCCGGGCAGGATACGCCGTGATACCCGGGCCGGACGGAGATTCCTCGGCCCCGAGGAGTGCTTTTCCCTTCTTGAGCGATCGGGCCTTCCCGTCGCGCAATATGTATTGGCCGATAGCCGGGACGATCTCATCGCCGCCGCGGGGCGGTTAGGTTACCCGGTCGCATTGAAGCTCGCCGACAGCACGCTTTTGCACAAATCCGAGGTGAAAGCGGTCTTTCTCGATATAAGGAACGATAGAGAATTGCTCGGGGCTTTCGACGAGATGGGCCGGGTGCGGTGCATTGTCCAGAAAATGGTTCCCTCCGGTCACGAAATGATCATCGGGGGGCGCTTTGATAATGAGTTCGGGCCTGTCATTATTTGCGGGCTTGGAGGGATATACGTCGAGATCATGGCCGACCGGTCTATCCGTGTGGCGCCTGTCGATAAAGACAATGCCCGGGGCATGATCGATGAGCTAAAAGGCTCGGCGATCCTTAAAGGCGCACGCGGCGGGAAACCGGCCGACATGCTTGCGCTCGAAGACGTTATCGTCCGCGTATCAGGGCTTCTTATCGAAAATCCCCATATAATCAACCTGGACATAAACCCTGTTATAGTACATGAAGAGGGTAGCGGCTGCGTTATCGTGGACGCGAAGGTGGAAATTACCTGTTGACGGTTCCCTCTATAATGATAGAAAATAATTAAGCTATGTCAGACAACCCTTTACGAAAAATACCAAAGGTCGACACAATACTCGATAGTCCGGCGTTCAAGAGGCTTGAGACGCGTTTTCCCGAATTCGTCCTGAAGGAAGTCCTGCGGGAATATCTTGATTCTCTTCGTTTCGAGATCAAAAGCGGCGGGAAAACCGTGGTGCCGGGCATTGATGGGATAGTTGAGGAGATCTCCCGCCGTACGCAGGTACTGGTCGAGCCCGGCCTTAAGCGCGTCATCAATGCGACAGGGGTGATAATCCATACAAACCTCGGCAGGTCGGTGCTTGCCAAAGAGGCGGTAGACGCCATAATGAAGGTTGCGACGGGCTATTCCAATCTCGAATATGACCTTAAAAAAGGAACACGCGGCAGCAGATACGACCATTGCACAGCAGTCCTGAAAAGACTGACGCCTGCAGGGGATACCCTTGTTGTCAACAATAATGCCGGGGCGGTATTCCTCGTCCTCAATACCCTTGCCGAGGGAAAAGAGGTGATCATCTCGCGGGGAGAACTTATAGAGATCGGCGGTTCGTTCAGGGTACCCGACGTCATGAAGAAAAGCGGGGCTGTTTTGAGGGAAGTCGGCACGACGAACAGGACATATATTGAAGATTTCGAGCGCGCCATCGGGGACAATACGGGCCTTATCATGAAGGCCCACACGAGCAATTACCGCATACGCGGTTTTACCCATGAAGCCTCCTCGGAAGAGATGGTTGAACTGGGCAGGAAATATGGCATCCCGACATACTTCGATACCGGAAGCGGATTTTTCCATGCCTATGAGGGCCTTGGCCACACCGGCGAGCCGATAATATCGGAGGAATTAAAGACCGGGTTCGACGTGATATCATTCAGCGGCGACAAACTGCTCGGCGCTCCCCAGGCGGGAATAATCCTCGGCAAAGAGGAATGCGTGGATGCCATAAAGCACAACCCGATAACGAGGGCCCTGCGCCCTGATAAATTTACGCTTGCGGGCCTCGAAGCGACCCTTCTTTTGTGTCTCGATGCGGCGTCGGCCGCGCAAAAGATCCCCACTATCGCGATGATATCCGAACCTGAGGAAAATCTGCATAAGAGGGCCCGGCGGCTGGCATCACTCCTGAAAAGGCGCTGTCCCGGGGCCGACATATCCGTTATTGAGACAGAGGCGGAGGTCGGAGGCGGCAGCTTTCCGGACATGGTCATAGCTTCGGCCGGGCTCGCTCTTGTCCCGTCAGGTATGACGGTCGATACGTTCGAAAAGCGTTTGAGAGATCGCCCGGTCCCTGTTATCGCCAGGATCGAAAAAGAAAGATTGATATTCGATATGAGGACCGTCCTCAAACACGATGAAACGGACCTAGTTGAAACAGTAGTCTCGGTCTATACGGATGCCCCATAGCTTCACAATAGCCTGCCGGCAGAACGGGATCAGGATTGATATCTTCCTTTCCGAAAAATTATCCCTGACACGAACAAAAATAAAAGAGATGATAGAAGGCGGCCATGTCCTTGTAGACGGAAACATTCCGAAGCCGGCGATGCGCCTCAAGGCGGGCATTGAAATAACCGGACATATCCCGGAGGAAGAGCCGGTGGATCTTGTGCCCGAGGAGATCGAGCTTACCATTCTTTACGAAGACAATTATTTCCTGGCCATCAACAAACCCGCGGATATGGTCGTTCACCCGTCATTCGGGCATGCCTCGGGAACGTTGGTCAATGCCGTGCTGGGATATATGAAACGGCAGGGTTTCGGGTTCGAGGTTATAGGTTATGATAAAAAGCAAGAAGAAAGGGAAGATCAAAAGGCGGGGTTAAGACCGGGGATAGTTCACCGGCTTGATAAAGGTACGACCGGGGTCATCCTTATAGCGCGCGATTTTCGGACACAGGAAAAACTCTCGGCATTGTTCAAAGACAGGCACGTCAGGAAAACCTACCGGGCCATTGTTGAGGGAACCCCTCCTTGGGATTCTTTGACCGTCGAAGGGAATATCGGGCGGCATCCGGTCGATCGAAAGAAAATGGCGGTCTTAAAAACGGGAGGCCGGCAGGCGTCTACCGGTTTCAAGGTTCTTGAGCGGCTGACAGGATTCTCTTATATCGAGGCATACCCCGCGACAGGAAGGACGCACCAGATACGCGTTCATCTGAACCATGCCGGTTTTCCTATCGTCGGCGATGAGACGTACGGGAGACAGGCGAAAAGATCTGCCTTGAGGCCGCTTCTCCATGCATACCGAATAGAATTCAGTCACCCGGTGACGGCGGCCCCGGTAAAGATCGAGGCGCCCGTGCCCTCCGATATTGAGGATTTCGTAAAAAAACATCGTGGACAAAATGGCTAAAAAATCCGTAAACTACAACATGGCTTACAGAAATGCATCCTGTGCGGCAGGGAAATTTGCACGGGAAGAAGAAAACGGATGGGAATATTACCATGTCCCGGAATTGACGGCCCGGGGTATCATCCACGGGTTTTTCACGCGCAACTGCCCCTCACTTATGGACGATGATGAAAACCGGTCCTTTCTCGACACCTTTTCCCTCGATCGTGTTGTGACGCTTCACCAGGAACACGGCAATACGATCCATGCAGTGGGGCTTGACGACAGCCCGGATAAAGGGGACGGGATCCTGCTTTACAAACCTGGGATTGCGGCAGCGATAAGGACAGCGGACTGTCCGGGTATCATACTCATCGATCCGGCTTTTCCCATGGTCGCGATAGTTCATGCCGGGTGGAGGGGGACGCTTTTGCGCATTACGTCAAAAGCGGTCGATATGATGGCAGAGCGAGGGGCCTCGAAGCAACGTATGACAGCGCTTATAGGGCCATCGATCCGGGGTTGCTGTTATACCGTGGGGACCGAGGTTAAAGAGGCATTCCTGAATGAAGGTTTTCCGGAAAATATCTTTCATAACGGGAGCGGATCGATCTATCTTGACCTGAAAGATGCAAATTCCTGGCTATTAACGGATGCGGATATTGAAACTATTTTTGACACGGGACTGTGCACGTTCTGCTCTCTAGACCCTGTTTTTGCCTCATACCGGAGAGGTGCCCGCAGTGAACGGCAGATAAATTTCGTTGGAATAAGAATATAGGTGATAGGTTATGGGTTATAGGTTATGGGTTATAGGAGAGACGAGAAATGAAAGCGGTTTTGCCCATTACCCATCACCTATAACCCATAACCCGGTTTTATGAAAATTAAGAAAGAACTCTCTTTTATCGTCGGCATTCTGGTCGTTTTTGCGGCGCTTGTTTTTCTCGAAACGAATCTCCCCAATTTTGCAAGGTTCTTCCCTATCTGGGAGAACAAGCTCCTGGTCGTTGTCCTTAACATAAATCTCCTGCTTATCCTGCTTCTTCTTTTCCTGATCGCACGCATCATTCTCAAGGTATACATAGAGAAGAGACGGGGGATCTGGGGTTCAAGTCTTAAAAAAAGGCTTACATCGACGCTTCTTTTCATATCCATCGTGCCGTCATTTACCCTCTTCATACTGGCAACAGGTTTTTTCTATGTGAGCATGGACCGCTGGTTCAGCCAGCAGGTCGAGGATACACTGGAAAGCGCCCTTGAGCTTTCACGGTTCCATTATGAGGAGATCTTTCAGCGTCACATGAGGATCGGATCCCGGATGGTGGAGCAGATAGAAAAGAAGGATATGATAAGCAACGCAAAAGAGTTGAAGGATTTTCTCGACAGGTACGAGACAACACACGTTCTTGGTTACCTGGCGATATATGACCCGTCAAACGGGCAGGTCATAAGGGCAAGCGGTTCCGATAAATCAGATCAGATCGTCCGTGCCCAGCTAAAGACATTGATGCAGAAAGACACATCACGGGAGATCATACCCTCGGATGACGGTGAAATGATCATTGTAAGCATGCGCATCAAGGCCGCAGCGCAGGCTGCCGGCACTCCTGGCCCCCTGCTTCTCCTTGGCGATACGATCAAGATGAAGGGCACGGAACGAATGAAACAGATTGCCGTAACGAGTAGAGAATTCAAGGAATCCAGAGTCTTCAAAAAAATGCTCAAATACAGTTTTATCATCCCGCTTTTCCTCATAACCATCCTGACGATCTTTGTTTCGCTTTGGGTCGGCATCAAGATGGCCGCCGAGATCACCGTTCCCATTGAGAAGATGAAAGAAGGGGCGGCGATCATAGCAAAAGGCAAATTTGACATAAACCTTGAAGAGCGCGGAAAAGACGAGATCAGCACTCTTGTCAGGGCGTTCAACAGTATGGCCAGGGAACTCAAGATAGCGAAAGACGAGATCGAAAACAAGAGCCGTTCCCTTGAATTTGTCCTCAATAATGTTGCCGCCGGTATTATATCCACGGACAAAAAGGGGATCATTCGGCTCGCCAACAGCGCCGCACGTCAAATCCTGGGCATTGAGCGGGAAAGTCTCGAAGGAATGTCGTTACGGGAAATATTCGGAAATGATTTCAGGAGCCTCACAAAGTCTTTTCTCAGGGAAGTGAGGGCTTCAGGCGGCGCCAGCACCACGATGGACCTAAGGCTCAGCCTGAAAAAAGATGTCACGTACCTGAGGGCGTCACTTACCGCCCTTAAAGATGAAACTAAAAAAATAGTCGGGTTTATTATAGCCTTTGATGACATAACCCACGTTGTGCGCGCCGAAAAGCTTGCCACCTGGCAGGAGGTTGCCCGCAAGCTGACCCACGAGATCAAAAACCCGTTGACACCTATCATCCTGTCTGCCCAGCGCATCCGCCGGAAGATCATGGGCAATATCACAGGAAATGACAGGGCGGTCCTGGACCAGACCACATCGGTGATCATACGGTCGGTTGACGATATCAAGGAAATAGTCAATGAACTCACGAAGCTTACCCGCATATCCCAGGCAAAGACTTCGGAGGACCTCAATGCTATTGTCGAAGAGACCCTAGACCTCTATCGGAATCTCTACCATGGCGTTTCGATGACCTTTAACCGGGGAGGCATGCCTTTAGTTCGCGTCGACCGTGACGGCCTCAAAAGGGCATTCATCAACCTCATAACCAATGCGGTAAAGGCGATGGGCGGCTCCGTCGGGAATATCGAGGTCAGCACCAGGTTTGATGCGGCAAAACGTACCGGCATCATAGAATTTGCCGATACCGGGAAAGGCGTCTCCGACGAGGACAAAGAGAAAGTGTTCGATCCGTACTTTACAAAAGAAAAGGACGGCACCGGCCTTGGCCTTGCCATTGTCCACTCGATCATCCTTGAGCATCACGGGAAGATACGGGTCGAAGATAATCTGCCCCGCGGGGCGAAGTTCATCATCGAACTGCCGATAATGGAAACGTAAATCGTGAAACGTAAATCGTAAATTGTCTGGCGCTTTTCCCCTTTGTATATCGTTCCGGGCTGGACAAAACAGAGGAATATAATTTCTCCTTAACTTTTTACGCTTTACGATTTACGTTTTACGGTCTTTGAGGCTCCCTTCTTTTTCCCCTCTATATGTGTTATATTATAAGTGATGAAAGTGATCTGCACGAACAGGAAGGCGTACCACGAGTACCATATCGAGGAGAAATTCGAGACCGGCCTCGTCCTCACGGGGACCGAGGTAAAGTCATTGCGGGAAGGCCGGGCCAATCTCAAGGAAAGCTACGCCAGGCTCAAGGACGGCGAGATATACCTTATGAACGCCCACATAACACCCTATTCATGCGGCAACATATATAATCACGAGCCGAAGAGAACGCGCAAACTGCTTATGCACAAACGGGAGATCGCGCGGCTTATTGGAAAGGTTAAAGAGCGGGGATTCACGTTGATCCCCCTTTCCCTCTATTTTGATGACCGGAACAGGGCCAAGATGGAATTAGCGCTGGCAAAAGGAAAGACACTTTACGACAAAAGGGAGGGAATCAAGCGCAAGGACGAGAAACGTCTGATGGAACGTGAGGAAAGAATACGATGACGGGGGCGACAGGCTTCGACAGGGATGTAAGGGCCAGAGAGGCATGCCGGGTTACTGCTTACCCGTACCCAAGCGGAACTAAACACAACTGCAAACTCTTACGAGTACGCACTAGCCGCCTAGAGCGGCTACATCATCCGGATCTTCTTCCTGCTTCTAGGTCCGTGTATGGTGTCATCTTAGCAGGATAGTCCGGAGCAACGCCTATAGCTCCGGGCGAAACTTTATAGGCTGGAACAGTAAGGAACCTGTCAGTGGGTGCCTTGCTGTTTGAGATCTAATACGCTGACTAAGCATGTAGTCTGTCTGACGCCTTCTTTTCTGGACGCGGGTTCGATTCCCGCCGCCTCCACCATATTTACTCACGTTGTCCGGGTTGGCTTGACCTGCGCTGTTTTGATACCTTGAAAGGACCTCATGCAAAGACAATCCGGTTGGAAATCTAGATCTAAGAAAGATATTAAGGCTATCTACGATTTTTCGGAGAGCTACAAGGATTTCCTCAACAGGGCAAAGACCGAGCGCGAAACGGTGCACTGCATTACCGGTGCTTTAACTCAAAACGGTTTTGACATGGACCCTTCGCAGGAGAAGGTATTCGCGGTCAACCGGAATAAATCGGTGATGGCTTTTGTGCGGGGGTCGTCCGACATCGTCGAAGGCCTCAATGTCATCGTGGCCCACATTGACGCTCCAAGGCTTGACCTCAAGCAGAACCCCCTGTATGAGGACGTGGACCTGGCGCTCTTAAGGACCCATTATTACGGGGGCATAAAGAAATATCAGTGGGTCGCGGCTCCGCTTGCCATACATGGCGTCGTTATAAAGGCGGATGGCGCATCGGTTGATATATGCATCGGTGAGAGCGATGACGACCCGGTCTTCATGATCGACGATCTTCTACCTCATTTGTCGCGTAAGACGCAGGATGAGAAGAAAATGTCCGAAGCTATCGACGGAGAAAAGCTTGTCGTCCTTTTCGGTTCCCTCCCGCTTGCGGGAACGGAAAAGGAGCCGGTAAAGCAATATATCCTGAAAATGCTCAAAGATAAGTATGGGATGGCCGAAGACGATTTTATCACTGCCGAACTCGAGGTGGTCCCGGCATTTAAGGCGCGCGATGTCGGTTTCGACCGCAGCATGGTCGGGGCCTACGGACAGGACGACAGGGCTGCTGCGTATCCCCTTCTCGAGGCCATATGCCGCGTCAAAGACCCCAGGCGGAATTGCCTGGCGATATTTGCCGACAAGGAAGAGATAGGTTCTGAGGGCTCGACCGGCATCCGGTCCTATTTCCTTAAGGTTTTCCTCGATGACATAATAAACGGAATGGGCCTCAAGGCCGACGAATCCGTTATAAGGAAGATACTGTACGATTCAAAAGCGCTGTCTGCGGATGTCAATGGTGCCGTGAATCCCGCTTTTCAGGAGGTCCACGAAAAGCAGAACGCGTCATACCTTGGGCGCGGCCCCTGCCTTACCAAATTTACCGGACACATGGGAAAGGTCGGGGCGAGCGATGCGAATGCCGAGTATGTCGCCGAGGTCGTGCGGCTTTTCAACGAAGCGGGGATAATCTGGCAGACCGGGGAGCTCGGAAAGATCGACGAGGGCGGCGGGGGAACGGTCGCGAAACACCTGGCCGTGTACGGTATGGATATAATCGATTGCGGGCCACCCCTTCTGGCGATGCATTCACCCTATGAATTATCGAGTAAACTCGACATCTACGAGTCTTACCGGGCATTTAGTGTATTTTTTGCAGCGTAAAAAACGGAGGCTCCTCATCGAATGACGGATCTTGAGAATATAAATATACCTGATATCTTACCCCTTTTGCCGGTACGCGACATGGTCATGTACCCGAGCGTCCTCCTTCCCCTGTTTGTGGGCAGGGACATGTCCATTAACGCCGTTGAAAAGTCCCTTTCGCAGGACCGCCTTATTGTCGTGGCCGCGCAAAAAGACCTCACCGATGAAGATCCGCTGCCTGACAGGATCTACAGCATAGGCGTCGTATCACAGATCATGCGCATGCTCAGGCTCCCCG
>CAIQJW010000118.1 GCA_903872255.1 uncultured delta proteobacterium
AGTTTTTAACACCCAAATGAGGTGAGATAAATTTATGAAAGAAACTTTCCATAACAGGATATTCCGGAAAAATTACGGAAAGATCAAAGAAGTTCTCGAGATACCGAATCTTATAGAGATCCAGCTTGATTCGTATGAGAAATTTTTGCAGAAAGGCATTCCCACGGAAAAAAGGGACACTATAGGCCTTCAGGCCGTATTCAACAGTGTCTTTCCTATCAGGGACGCGCATGATACGACGACCCTCGAATTTGTCAAATATGACATGGGCGGACCCAAGAATTCGGAGGAAGAATGTATCTTCAGGGGGCTTACGTACGCGGCCCCCATGAAAGTAACGATCAGGCTTGTCGTATGGAATATCGATCCCGACACGAAAGCAAAGGACATACGGGCCGTCAAGGAACAGGATGTATATTTCGGTGAGATACCGATGATGACGGAACGCGGAACCTTTATTATAAATGGCACGGAGCGGGTCATTGTCAGCCAGCTCCACCGTTCACCCGGTGTCTACTTTGATACCGACCAGTCTAAGACCACGATAGGCGGCAGCCTTTCATATACGGCGCGCGTTATACCGTACCGGGGTTCATGGCTTGATTTCGAGTTTGACCACAAGGAACTCGTTTATGTGAGAATAGACAAGAAGAAGAAAATACCCGTCACTTTATTTCTCAAGGCGCTCGGCTATTCGGAAAAAGAGATCCTCGATTATTTTTATGAAAAAGAGACCATAGTTGTAAAAGACAGAAAATTGTTCAAGGAAACCCCGCTTGCGCTGCTTGTAGGCCAGAAAGCGACGTCGGATATTGTCAATGAGAAGACCAACGAGGTCCTTGTTAAAAAACATAAGAAGATAACGAAGGCCGTCATCCGGAAAATGGAGCAGGCCAATATTCACGCAGTACCCATTGAAGGGGAAGATATTGTCGGGAAGGCGACGTCGAGCGATATAATCGAACCCAAGACGAAAGAGGTCCTGATACCCATAAACAAGGAAATTACGGCAGACGACCTCGAAATGCTTATCGAAAAGAAGGTCAAGAGCTTCGAGGTATTGTTCATAGACAACCTCAACGTGAGTCCCTCGCTTCGCAATACACTGAACGTAGACAAGGTCTCGACGAAGGATGAAGCGCTCATAGAAATATACCGGAAGCTTCGTCCGGGTGATCCGCCAACCATAGAATTCGCGGAAACCCTTATACAGAACATGTTCTTCAGCCCTGAGAGATACGACCTGTCACGCGTCGGCAGGCTCAAGATAAACCAACGGCTTGGGCTTGATGTTGCACTCGATATGACGATCTTAAGGCGCGAGGATATTATCGAGGTCGTTCATCAGCTCCTGAAGTTGAAAGATGCCCGCGGCTCCGGCGATGATATTGACCACCTCGGTAACAGAAGGGTCCGTACTGTCGGGGAGCTTCTCGAGAACCAGTTCAGGATGGGGCTTGTGCGCATGGAGCGGGCCATAAAGGAAAGACTGACCTTTCCGGAAATGGAAACGCTTATGCCCCATGACCTCGTCAACCCGAAACCTGTCGCGACCGCGGTCAAGGATTTCTTTGCGTCGAGCCAGCTGTCGCAGTTCATGGACCAGACGAATCCCTTGAGTGAAATTACACATAAACGCAGATTGTCGGCCCTTGGCCCCGGCGGTTTGACACGTGAAAGGGCCGGTTTTGAGGTCCGTGACGTACACCCGACCCACTACGGCAGGATATGCCCGATTGAAACGCCTGAAGGGCCCAATATCGGTCTCATAGCATCATTGTCGACCTTTGCAAAGGTCAACGAGTTTGGATTTATAGAGGCGCCGTATCGACATGTCGTTGATAAAAAGGTTACGGACAATGTTAAATACTTAAGTGCAACGGAAGAAGAGGCGTATTATATTGCCCAGGCCAATGCACCTGTGGATAAAGACGGCAAATTGATCGGTGACTTGATCCCGGCCCAGAAAGGCGGCAGTGTTTTTCTCGTAAGCCCCGGTCAGGTTGAATTTATGGACGTCTCACCGAAGCAGCTCGTCAGCGCATCTGCCGCGTTGATACCATTTCTCGAACATGACGACGCCAACAGGGCACTCATGGGCTCCAATATGCAGAGGCAGGCTGTGCCGCTCGTTATTACCGAGGCACCCATAATCGGCACCGGCATGGAACGAATTGTCGGAAGAGATTCGCGGGTAACTATAATGGCGAGGCACGACGGCGTGATAGAAAGCGTCGACGCAAGCCGGATCATTCTCAAGTACGAGGAAAAAAAGGGCCACGATGAGGCTTCGACGAAGATCGACGTTTATAAACTCCTCAAATTCAGGCGCTCGAACCAGGACACATGTATTAATCAGCGCGTTATTGTCAAGGAAGGCGACTTTGTAAAGAAGGGCGACGTCCTGGCCGACGGGCCTTCAACGGACAGGGGAGAGTTGGCGCTCGGGAAGAACGTCATGGTCGCCTTTATGCCGTGGAGGGGATACAATTACGAGGATTCGGTCCTCATCAATGAACGCCTTGTAAAAGAAGACGTTTTCACATCGATCCATATCGAGGAACTCGAATGCGTGGTCCGCGATACGAAACTGGGAAAAGAGGAAGTGACCCGGGATATCCCGAATGTCGGTGATGATGCCCTGAAGGACCTCGATGAAAGCGGTATCGTAAGGATCGGTGCAACGGTCAAACCGAGCGACATTCTCGTTGGCAAGGTTACACCGAAAGGCGAAACGCAGCTTACGCCCGAAGAAAAGCTCTTGAGGGCCATATTCGGCGAAAAGGCAGGCGATGTGAAAGACACGAGCCTGAGAGTGCCTCACGGCATTGAAGGCATCGTCATTGATGTCAAGGTCCTGTCAAGAAGAGGCATTGATAAGGATGACCGTAGCCGCGACATAGAAGATAAAGAGATA
>CAIQJW010000119.1 GCA_903872255.1 uncultured delta proteobacterium
CCGTTCTCTCGGGAAAGATGATGTTAAAGGGCTTTACATTATCAATACCCTTGAAAAATCGGATGCGAAAAGCATCTTTTACGAAACAAACGGCTTTATCGCGGAAGGAATAATCAAAAAAGGTCAGCTGTCCGAGGTGTCTTACAATAACGGAAATCTTACGATGTTCGGGTTCGAGGATGGTGTCGAGATCATACTCGGCAAGGAAGATCACAAGACCCGACTGAAGCGGGCCATGGCCGTGCTTAAGGATGCGGGCAAGCGCGGCCTCGTCATAAGATGCATCGACGCGCGCTTCGAAAAAGGCGCCATAATTCAGGAAAAGAAGGGGTGATGCGGGTGAAGGAAGAGGAACAGCTGCTTGTAGGGCTCGATATCGGAACAACGAAGATCTGCGTTGTCGTGGGAAAGGCATCGGAGGATCAGGTCAACATCATCGGCATCGGTTCGCATCCTTCAACCGGCCTGCGCAAAGGCGTCGTCGTCAATATGGACAGCACTGTCAACTCGATCAGAAAAGCTGTCGAAGAAGCGGAGTTGATGGCCGGTATAAAGATCGACTCATGTCTCGCCGGCATCGGCGGAGCACATATAAAGAGCTTCAACAGCAACGGGGTTGTCGCCATCAAGGACCGCGAGGTCCGTCCTGACGATATAGACCGGGCCATCGATGCGGCAAAGGCGGTTGCCATACCTGCCGACCGGGAATTGATACATGTTATCCCGCAGGAGTTTATCGTGGACGACCAGGACGGCATCCGCGACCCTGTTGGCATATCCGGGGTCCGGTTAGAGGTAAAGGTGCATATCGTGACGGGCAGCATTTCCTCTGCCCAGAATATCATTAAATGCTGCAAACTGGCGGGACTCAATGTCGACGACGTGATACTCTGCCAGCTCGCATCGGCGGAGGCGGTCCTCACACCGGAAGAAAAGGAGATCGGCGTGGCCGTCGTTGATATAGGCGGCGGCACAAGCGACATCGCCGTGTATGCGAACGGCGCCATCAAGCATACATGCGTTCTGCCATTCGGCGGGAACAATATCACGAACGATATAGCGATCGGCCTCAGAACCCCGATCGACGATGCGGAAAAGATCAAGAAAAAATACGGTTGCGCCATGGCTAACCTCGTCGGTCAGAATGAGACGATAGAAGTGCCGAGTGTCGGCGGCAGGAAGCCGCGGACCCTCCAGCGCAAGACCCTGGCAGATATAATAGAGCCCAGGGTCGAGGAAGTATCATCGCTCATATACGACGAGATCAAGAAATCCGGTCTCGAAAAACTTCTGGCATCAGGTGTTGTCCTGACCGGCGGATGTTCAAATCTAGACGGGCTGCCCGAGATGGCGGAGAACATATTTAACCTTCCCGCCCGAAAAGGTGATCCGATCGGGGTCGGCGGCCTGATCGATGTCGTGAATAATCCGGCATACGCAACGGCTGTCGGGCTTTTGCTTTTCGGTTTCAAGGAAGGTCGTGGAAAGAAGCGCGGGTTTGACGCTGCACGTTCAATGAGGAGATTATTCAGCAACCAGCGGCTGCTCACAAAAATGAGAGATTGGTTTAAAGAAATATTCTAGGGAGGTGCGAGGTGAGTGGAATGTTTTACATGGACGAGAGCAACGGGTTTTCGGCAAAATTGATTGTCGTGGGGGTAGGCGGGGGTGGGTGCAACGCACTCAACAACATGGTCGAAGCTGGTATTCAGGGGGTCGACTTCATCGCTGTCAATACGGATATCAAGTCCCTGAGCACATGCAAGGCACCGGTCAAGATCCAGATCGGGACGAAGCTGACCGAAGGGCTTGGCGCAGGAGCGAATCCCGAGGTTGGCAAAAAGGCAGCGCTTGAAGATGTCGACAAGATAAAAGACCATCTCAAGGGCGCCCATATGGTCTTCATTACCTGCGGCCTTGGCGGGGGAACAGGCACGGGCGCATCGCCGGTTATCGCGGAGATCGCGAGAGAAGTGGGGGCCCTTACGGTCGCGATAACGACGAAACCTTTCGCATTCGAGGGAAAGGACAGGATGGTTCAATCGGAAAACGGCGTGGTCCAGCTCAAATCACGGGTGGATTCGCTGATCACGATCCCCAACCAGAGGCTCCTTTCGATCGGCGGGAAACATATGACGATCATGGAAGCCTTTTTGAAGGCCGATGAAGTCCTTCTCAATGCGGTGCGCTCCATTTCCGACCTGATCATCGGATCCGGTCATGTCGTCGTCGATTTTGCCGATGTTAAGACGATCATGAGTGAGCGGGGAATGGCCATCATGGGTATCGGCGAATCACAGGGTGAATCGAGGGCCCGCGACGCGGCGCAGAAAGCGATCTCCAGCCCGCTTCTCGAAGATATATCCATCCACGGCGCACGCGGCGTTCTCATCAACGTCACCGGCAATACGGACATGACATTGGTGGAGGTAAGCGAGGCATCAACGCTTATCCAGGAACAGGCCCACGAAGATGCGAAGATCATCTGGGGCCTCGTCTATGACCCGTCAATGCAGGATTCGATCAGAATTACCGTCATAGCGACCGGTTTTGAAGAACGGGCCGCCATAGACGAGGACAGGACCGAGCCGTTCCTGCGGGGTAAGCTTTTCGATGAAGATAATGTGCCCTCATTTATAAAGAAGAAGGTAGCAATCGATTACAAGGTAGATTACAAGGAGATCCGGCATAAAAGCGAGACCATCGATATCGATGACGATCGCTACGATATCCCGACATTCCTCAGGAAACAGGCTGACTGATGCTGCAATTGCGGTTACGGATCGAAGAGTGTTTCACCCGATACCGGCTATTCCGGGTTGGAGAAAATAGAAAGAAGCAGTACCCGCAATAACCTCCTGAAACCGGGGGCGGCGCTAACTCTCGTCCCGCCGCCCCCACCTCGTAATTCCGGCCCGCCTACCACCCTTCCTAAGATTTATGTTATGGTAGTTACATATGTCGCGCAGGAGCAAAGACAATCCTTCGTGGAATGACTATCTGGACCGCGAAACGGGTACGGTCCGGAAAAAATGGGGCGGGAAAATTCCCGTGGCCATCGTGTTCCCGAACTCCTACCATGTCGGGATGTCCAATCTCGCTCTCCATATTCTTTATAGAACACTCAACGAGCGCGATGATGTCGTGTGCGAGAGGTTTTTTTATGAAGAAGGGATGCCGCTTACATCTCTTGAAAGTTCCAGGCCTTTTTCATCGTTCGAGATCGTCTTTTTCACTTTGTCCTTTGAACTCGACTATCCCAATATTATCACAATGTTCGAACAATCTTCCGTACCCGTTTTTTCGAAGGACCGTGATGATCATTTCCCGCTGATGGTTGCCGGCGGGATCTCAGTCATGGCCAATCCCGAGCCTGTTTCGCTGTTTTTCGATCTTTTGATCCTGGGTGATATCGAGGCCACCCTATCTCAATTCATGGATCGTTTCGGTGAATTTAGCACGTCTGGCAAAAAGAAGATCGTTGCCGAAGTGAGTTCTCTACGTTTTGTATATAACCCCGCCCTTCTGTCCGTATACTACAGGGAGAACGGGCAGATAGACTCCTTTCTACCTCCGGACTTTTCGGTTTCGGTAGAGCATTATTCAGGAGGTGCCCTTGGTGCATCCGTCATTGTCACACCCGACACCGAGTTTGGGGATATGGCCCTCATCGAGGGAACACGGGGTTGTCCGTCCCGCTGCTCGTTCTGCCTTCTCGGCAATCTTTACAAATTCCGCTTCGAAGACATACGGGCGGCGATCGGTAACGCAAAGGATGTCGGCATTGTTGGAGGAGGAATTTCGTTTCACCCTCACATTGTAGAAATTGTCGAGAGCCTGCGTGAGCGGAACATCGGGGTGCATCTGCCGTCGCTTCGCCTCGACGAGGTCCCGATCGAACTTATCAAGCTTATCAGGGATGACGTCAGGACGCTGACATTCGGTATCGAGGCAGGCACGGAGTCTCTTCGGGCATTTCTTGGCAAACGAATAAGCGACGAGGAGATACTTTCCCGTATCGATCTTATAATGCAGCTCAAGTCCTTTAATCTCAAGTTGTATTTTATGATCGGCATTCCGGGGGAAGGCCTCGATGATATTGATGCGATACCGGAGCTTGTCAAAAAGGTCCGCCATGCCATGGTAAAGCATGGCGCCCCGCGCGGTTCCCTGGGCAATATCACGATCCATGCAAGCCCTTGCGTACCCAAAGCGGCAACCCCTTTTCAATGGCTTCCGATGGCGGATATGGATGAACTGAAACAGAAGATAAATCGCCTGAAGGCGGCCTTCAGAAAAATAGACAACACCGTGTTCACGCACGATTCGGTAAAGTTCAGTTTCCTGCAAGCCGTGCTGTCCCGGGGCGACCGGCGCGTATCCGACACAATAATCCGCCTCGCACATGGCGAAAGCCTGAATAAGATCATCCGGGAAAGCTCCATCAACCTGAACTTTTACGCCCTGCGCGAGCGGCCGCCCGACGAGATCTTCCCCTGGGATTTCATCTCGGGTCCTGTATCAAAGGAAACATTACGTACCAGGCTCAAACAAAATACCTGCTTGACATAAACAGATGTTTGTCGTACGCTATATGGTACGCTATAGGAACATGGAGGTAATGAAATGTCCGTTTTGTCAGCTTCTGAAGCAAGAAAGCGATTATATAATCTCGTCGATGAAGTTAAGGAAACACACGAGCCGGTCCAGATCGTCGGTAAGAGGAATACTGCCATTTTAGTTTCGGAAGAAGACTGGCGGGCAATTGAAGAAACCCTGCACCTCATATCAATCCCGGGAATGCGCGATTCGATAAGAAAAGGTCTGAAAACCCCGATCGAGAAATGTGATAAGGACCCCGGTTGGTAAGCTGGGAACTCGTTTTTACGAAACAGGCACAGAAAGACGCAAAACAAATAGCCCGGGCGGGTCTTAAAGATCAGACAGTAAAGTTACTGGAAATCTTAAAGGAAGATCCGTATAAGAATCCACCTCCTTACGAAAAATTGATTGGGGACCTGTCGGGCGCATATTCCCGAAGAATAACCATACAACATCGCTTGGTCTATCAAATCTTTGATGAACTGAAGGTAGTCAAGATTATCAGGATGTGGACCCATTACGAGTAGGTCTATTTTCCAAGTACTATAGTGTCATTGACTTTTATCTTTTCATACTATACGATTGTGCAGTAATTTTTTCCGCGAATAACCCAAGGGGAGAAAACAATGGCAAATCTAAATAAAGTAACACTTATCGGAAGACTCGGAGCGGACCCTGAACTTCGCTCTACGCCCAATGGCAGAGCGGTAACCACTTTTCGGATGGCGACTTCCGAATCATATAATGACAAAAGCGGGAACCGGCAAGAAACAACAGAATGGCACAGTGTTGTCGTCTGGGGTAAACTTGCCCCGATTGCAGCAGAACACCTCAGAAAAGGCAGACTGGTCTTGGTTGAAGGAAAGATCAAATCACGCGAATATGAAGATAGAGATAAGATTAAGCGTAAAGTGACTGAAATAAATGCCTTTGATTTCTGGGTTCATCCCACAGTTGAACAGGATCAAGCTCAAGGCCAATGGAAGGACGACAGGCCTTCTTTTAATTCATCGAAACAAACACGTAGTGATGATGAATTTCCGGCCGAAGCGGAAGATGACGTCCCGATGTAGAGAAGATGGGTGCCGGGTCATAGGCAACGGGAGTAGGCCTATTTCGGGTCTTGCTGATCGGATACAGGGGTTTCTTTAGCAGGCTGTAAATTTTCTGTTTCATTTGTGGCCGGTTTTGGCACGGCGGTTTCTTCAGGCGGGCCGGCTACCACTTCTTCGTATTCCGGAACGACAATTCCGCGTTTTGCCATGATACTGTAAATGACCTTTGCGCGCCTCTCGACATACTGCGATGTGCCGTCCACGCGGTAGCGCCTCGGGTTGGGGAGCGCCGCTGCCAATTTTGCAGCCTCTTCGGCCGTGAGCGCCGCGGCGGGTTTGCCAAAATGCCTGCGGGCGGCTGCCTCGGCCCCGAATATGCCGTCACCCCATTCTACGACATTCAGGTAAAGCTCAAGTATTCGCCGCTTAGACAGAGTTTTCTCGAGCCTCCACGTGATTATGGCCTCTTTGAGCTTTCGGACGGGGTTCTTGGCGGGGGTGAGATAAAGGTTTTTCGTAAGCTGCTGGCTTATCGTGCTTCCGCCCAGTTTGAACTTGCCCGATTCCAGATTCTTTTCAAATGCCTTCTGGATGGCCTCCTTGTCAAAACCGTGATGCTTCCAGAACTTGTCATCCTCCGCGATGAGCACGGCCTTCATCAGGTACGGCGATATTGAGCTGAGGGGTACCCAATTGTGCTGGATCTTTATCTTCCTGCCTTTTGCCCTATATTCATTTTCACGATACTCCATGAAGGATGTTTTGCCGGGGTTTTGTTTCCTTATCTTCGATACATCGGGATAGACAAGGTAGAACGCGGCAAAACCTGCTATGAGCAGGACCCCGAGAATGAATACCGATATGATGAACCGGAAAAATCGGGCCGGTCTTTTTTTCTTCTTATTTTTCTTCTTCAAGAACTAATTATTATCATATCCGGCAAATCATTTGGAACATATTCCTCAAGCCCGATGGCGTTTATTGAAATAACATATCCACCTGGTGTATATTTTCGATGTTTCTTCAGGAATTTAAGCATATTAACGAGGTGTACCGTGGATTATGGAGATTACGAAGGCGTGATGGGCCTTGAGGTCCATGCACATCTTTTAACACAGAGCAAGATATTCTGCGGCTGCTCGACCGAGTTCGGGGCCGAGCCCAACAGCCATACATGCCCGACCTGCATGGGGCTCCCGGGCGCATTGCCGGTGCTCAACAGGAAAGTGGTCGAGTTTGCGATAAAGCTCGGACTGGCCCTTCACTGTTCGATAAGCCATAAGAGCGTCTTTGCGCGAAAAAATTATTTTTATCCCGACCTTCCGAAGGGGTACCAGATATCGCAGTATGAAGAACCCATTTGCAACAACGGCTGGCTCGACATCGTCGTGGACGGACAGACGAAGCGTATACGGATCCTGCGGATACACATGGAAGAGGACGCCGGCAAGCTCGTTCATGAACGGACGATCGAGACTAGCAGCTACAGCATGGTCGATTACAACCGCTCCTCTACGCCGCTCCTCGAGATAGTGAGCGAGCCCGACTTGAGGACACCCGCTGAGGCCACTCAATACCTGAAAGCCCTGCGTGACATTCTCATGTATCTTGAGATATGCGACGGCAATATGGAAGAAGGCAGCTTCCGGTGTGATGCGAACGTGTCGGTACGCAAAAAAGGTGACGAGGTGCTAGGCACCAGGGCGGAACTTAAGAACCTGAACTCCTTTCGATACATCGAAAGGTCTCTCGATTACGAGATCGAACGCCAGATAGCCCTGATAAACAAAGGCGGCAGCGTTGTCCAGGAAACGCGGCTTTTCAATGCCGAGCAGGGGGTCACGTACTCGATGCGCGGCAAGGAGGAAGCACACGATTACCGGTATTTCCCGGAGCCCGATCTTCTTCCGGTCATGGTCGATGATGCGTGGATCGACAGCGTGAAGACCACCCTGCCCGAACTGCCGCTCGAAAAGATGGACCGTTTCGTGACTGATTACGGCCTGCCCCGCTATGATGTGGAGATCCTTGCATCCGACAGGGAGCTTGCCCGTTATTTCGAAGATGTTCTCAAGCTCTTTCCCGAGCCGAAGACGGTCAGCAATTTTATCATGACGGAATTACTGAGGGAGCTGAAAGACGGAAGTATATCACCGAAGGATTCACCCGTTAAACCGGACCAGCTGGCGGAACTTCTCACGCTCATAAAGAACGGCACGATAAGCAATAAGATCGGCAAGGAAATATTCCCCGAGATCTACCGGACAGGCGTCTCACCCGCCCGGTATGTGAAGGAAAAGGGGCTCCTCCAGATATCGGATGAGGGGGCTATCGAAAAGATCATCGACGGAATACTGGCGGGATCACCCAAGGAAGTCGCCGATTTCAAGGCCGGAAAAGAAAAGCTTCTCGGATTTTTCGTTGGTCAGGCGATGAAAGAAACAAAAGGAAAGGCGAATCCGGCATTGCTGAATGAGATCCTTTTGAAGAAATTGAGAGGATGATTGGATTCGTAAATCGTAAAACGTAAAACGTAAAACGTAAAACGTGAAGAGTATAAATTAGCGGCGTATTTCCATCCTGGATTAAAATAGCATAGATTGAGAGTTATACGTTTACGATTCACGATTTACGATTTACGATTCACGGAGGTTTACAATGACCGATCATATCTATTGGAAAAATGGCGTTCTTTATCTTCTCGATCAACGCGAACTTCCGTTTAAGAAGATTTACGTTAAATGCAGGAATGCTGCCGATGTCATCACGGCCATAAATAACATGACGGTCCGGGGTGCTCCGCTTCTCGGCATCGTTGCCGCCTATGGCATGGTGCTTGGCGTGCGGGAACGCATGAAAGCAAACAGATCCGTCGCGGCGGCGGATATTGACCGCATCGCGAAAAAACTCGGGGACACGCGGCCCACTGCGGTAAACCTTTTCTGGGCCCTCGAAAAGATGAAGGATGCCTTCAGGAGATATGCCGGTGATACCGACCTTGTCGAGGACCTGCTCGGCGAGGCGCTTGCGATCCATGTCGAGGACATTGAGAATAACCGGATGCTTTCCCTCTACGGTGCGGAACTTATCCATGACGGTGATACCATATTGACCCATTGCAATGCCGGCGCGCTTGCAACCGGGGGATACGGGACAGCGCTCGGGGTGCTGCGTGCGGCACATGAAGCGGGCAAGAATATAAAGGTCATCGCCACGGAAACACGGCCTTATATGCAGGGCTCGCGTCTTACCGTCTGGGAACTGATGCAGGAAGGTATCCCCGTTGTACTTGTGCCGGAGAACCATGCCGGCCTTTTATGTTCGAACGGGACTGTCACCAAGGTCATCACGGGGGCTGACAGAATAGCCTTGAACGGTGATACCGCCAATAAGGTCGGGACCTTCATGATCTCGCTTGCCGCACGGGAATTCAAGATCCCGTTCTACATCGCGGCACCGGTGTCCACCTTTGACGCATCGATCCATACAGGAGGGGAGATCGTGATCGAGGAACGCGATTCGCGCGAGGTCAAGTATCTCGATGACAGACTCCTGACGGTCAAGGATGCCAAGGCCCGTTACTTTGCGTTCGATGTTACGCCATCGGGCAACATAACCGGCTTCATAACGGAAAAAGGCATAATCCAGAAACCCTTCAAGAAATATATCAGCATGCTTTTCTAACCGGGGACGACGGCTCATGGGCATTATTACCCTTTGTACCGATTTCGGGAATAAAGACCCTTATGTTGGGATCATGAAGGCCGTGATCCTTGGCGTCAACCCCTTAGCGACGATCGTGGACATTACCCATGAGGTCGAAGTGCAGGATATACGGGAGGCGGCATTTATCGTCCATGATTACTGGAATTATTTTCCTGCCGGGACTATCCACGTTGTCGTTATCGATCCCACGGTGGGCAGCTCGCGGCGCCCGATAGCTGTCTTTAGCGACGGGCATTTTTTTGTCGGGCCGGATAATGGCGTATTTTCATTCGTCGCGGGACGCGCGTCGGAGGTCCGTGCGGTAGAGAACCGGGATTGTATGCGTGAAGAGATAAGCCCGACATTCCACGGCCGGGATATATTCAGCCCGGCAGCCGCCCGGCTTTCACTGGGAATTGAGCCGTCGCTTCTCGGAAGAGAGATAACGGACCCCGTCATGCTTCAGGACATCTACCCCGTCATTACGGGCAATATAATGACCGGAGACATTGCGCGGTTCGATCATTTTGGGAACGCAATAACGAACATACACCGTGAGCAGTTCGAATCCTTTGTTAAGGGAAGGCCTTACGCGATCAGCATAAAGGAATTTTCTTTTTCATCGCTCAGTCACAGTTATTACGAGGAAGAGATCACCTGTCTTACAGGCAGTTCCGGATATATGGAATTTGGCGTTTTTCAGGGAAATTTCAGGGCAAGGACCGGGGGGCGCAAGCGCGATCCGGTGGTCATCACGATTCGATAGAGCCGAGGGCAACGCGTAATTTTTGGGTTGCGATCTGGATCAGCTGGCCTGCCTCGTCGATATCTTTGGATACGGCATCGAGACCGCCCGTCGCTGCGACACGGGCCCATTTGCGGTAATTCTCCGCAAGATATTCGTTGTTTTGGATCAGCTGTTTCAAAACAATGCGCAAACGGTTCTCTTCTTCCATTTTATCCTCCCTCTCGACCAGCCCTTACCCGTCATGACCTTGGATCGTGTCGCCATCAAGAAAAATGATGCATGGCGATCTATGCTTCATCCTCAGCAAGCCCTTCCGCTTCAATTGCGATCGCTTCGGAGGTACTCAATTCATCGATCTTCTTAAGCGGCCGTTCCAGCATATTGGTCCGTGTCGTGTTAAGGGTATCATATTCCTTTTTCGCCGCGTCTATCCTGTCGCCCATTAACTTGAACTTTTCCTTATACATCTTCCACTGCTTCGAGAACTCCGCCAGAAGCTTTAATATCTCGGAAGCAGTCCGCTCGAGGTTGAAGTTCTCGATCGTCTGCCGGATAACGGCAAGGACCGCATACAGCGTGAACGGCGAGCACAGGATCACTTTCTGTTTCAGCGCCTCATCCATGATCGTCATATCCGATTCCTGGATAAAACCGTAAACCTGTTCATTGGGGATGAACATAATGACGTAATCTACCGTATTCTCGGCCGTGTTGATGTATTCGCGGGATGTCACCTGCCGGATCATTATCCTTGTATTCTTTAGAAGCTCGTCCCGGTACCTTTTCCTGTCATTATCATTCCCGGCGTCGAGGTA
>CAIQJW010000120.1 GCA_903872255.1 uncultured delta proteobacterium
ATTCATGACCATCCCTGTATTCAAGGACCTTGCGATCGTCGGCGTCGTCGGCCTTGCCAATAAAGAGTCGGATTATGACGAAACGGATATTTTGCAGGTGTCGCTCCTTATGGAAGCCGTCTGGAAGGTTACCGAGCGGAAAATGGCCGAGGAAGCCCTCCGCGAACGGACAAAGGAGCTAAACTGTCTTTATTTCGTGGCGAACTGTATTGAAAAGAATGAAGCCATCGATGATATGCTGAGGCACATCGCGGATGTGATCCCGGCCGGATGGTTTTATCCTGAAAAGGCATGCGCAAGGATAATCGTTGGCGACACCGAGTTCAGGACGTCCAACTTCAAAAGCAGCGAGTGGAAAATGAACGCAGGCATAATGGTCTGCGGCGAGAGGCGGGGGACCATCGAGGTCGGCTATGTCGAGAAAACGCCCCACCGGGACGACGGCCCATTCCTGAAAGAGGAAAAGAACCTGCTCAATGCAATATGCGATCGCATCGGAAAGGTCATTGACCGCAAAGAAATGGAAAAAAAGCGGAAAGACAGCGAAGAACGCGTCCGCATCCTTCTCGACTCGACCGCGGAAGCCATTTACGGTATCGATCTTGACGGAAACTGTACTCTTGCGAACCCGTCATGCATCAAAATGCTCGGTTATTCAAACATAAATGACCTGCTGGGCCGAAATATGCATGACCTGGCACATCATTCATGGCCTGACGGAAGCCCGATGCCGATCCATGACTGCAATATATACCGGGCATTCCGCCAGGGGAGAGAGGTCCACATTGATAACGAGGCCCTGTGGCGTGCGGACGGAAGCAGTTTTCCGGTAGAATACTGGTCATACCCCCAGATATTTAACGGGGAGCTGGTGGGCGCCGTCATAACGTTTCTCGATATCACGGACCGGAAAAAAGCTGAGCAGGAGATCCTTGAAGGCCGGGCGCTTGCAGAGGCGGCAAATGCGGCAAAGAGCGAATTCCTGGCGAACATGAGCCATGAGATACGCACGCCGATGAACGGTGTCATCGGGATGACGGGTTTATTGCTGGATACGGAGTTGAACGATGAACAGCGCCATTACGCCGAAACGGTCCAATCGAGCGCCGAATCCCTTCTTGCGCTTATCAACCAGATCCTCGATTTTTCAAAGATAGAGGCAGGCAAACTTGAGCTGGAAGAACTGGATTTTGACCTTCGTTCCCTGCTCGATGACTTTGCCACAATGATCTCGGCTCAAGCCCACGATAAAGGCCTGGAATTGATCTGTGCGGCATCACCTGACGTTCCCTCGTTTCTGCGCGGTGATCCCGGCCGTCTTCGCCAGGTGCTTACAAACCTTGCCGGTAATGCCATCAAATTTACACATAAAGGTGAAATTGCGATACGGGCGCACCTGGCTTCGGAAACCGATGACTCGGTTCTTGTCCTTTTCTCCATCAAGGATACCGGAATTGGCATACCTCCGGATAAGCAGGCAATTCTTTTTGAGAAATTTACCCAGGCCG
>CAIQJW010000121.1 GCA_903872255.1 uncultured delta proteobacterium
ACGTACATATATTTTGGGCGTATGCTGCCATCGGGGTCTTTCCAATCGTAGTACCCGCCGAAAACCTGACCCTTAAAAGCCCCCTCCAGGATCGACCAGAATTTTGGGAGCTTCGCCGCAAGGTCATGGAGATCGGTACCGACAATCTTGGGGTTTGAATGGAAATAGTTTATGGCCGCCGCATCATGTACGGCGGTATACCCGGTCTTGCCAACCTTCTGCACGGCCAGTTCCTTCATGACGGGATCATTGCGAACGGTTTCAAAGGACGGCTTCTTCTTGTATGACCGCAGGTAGATTTCCAGCTCCCTGGCAACATCCTCGGCTTTTTGCCGTATCATCTCCTCGCCCAGCTTGTTAAGGGAGGACGTTGATTCCTTCAGGCTTGCGGCGCCCAACTCGGCCATGCTGTTCGACCATAAGCCCCGTACGCTTGAAAACTGGTAGGCACCGAAATTAACATTAAGGAACAATACGCAGCCCAAAATAAAAAAAGCCGCCAGAATTGGAACAAAGATACCTGCAATGAGTCTGAATAGTAACCCTGATGCTGCTTTGTTCTGAGTTGCCATCTAAAACCCCCCTCGATCAATTAGGTTATTTTTGCGTATGAGCAAGATGCTCCGATACATTCTGCGTAAATTGGGTCCTTTTTGCCGCATCAAATATTTCCTGACTCACGGTCTGCAAGAAAACCGACAGACTCTCCTCCGGGAAATCATCCCGGGACTCGCCGAGGTCTGCGAGAGCGTCTTCGATAATGATCGGTGCCATCGGGCCCATTATCTTTCGTAACTCATTTTCGACAAATTGAAAAAGGCTGCCGTCTACAGTCCTCAGTGTGTCGACAGCCACTTCGGTCGTCTCCCCTCTACTTCTTTCGAGCAATCCATCCTGCACCATTACGCACAGCGCCTGCGAGGTTTCAAAGATCTGCCAGTTCAGCACCTCCGCGATCTCAGCGACGGATCTCGTCCCGTTGCATAATGCAAGGATCTTCCACTGATCGGCATGTACGCTCCTGTTGTCGGGACAACCGTTGAGGGGTATCCGGAACACGGCATGTGCTGACGGAATTATTTCCCGGATCCGCGCCAATTCCGATTCACGGTTTTTCCAGATCATGATGAGCTGCTCCGTGGGCATGTAAACGGTCTGTTCACTGCCGGCCGACTCCCGGTCAAATGTCGCGTGCCCTGTATTCCATTCCATCATTGCCAGGATGGCCTCTTCGCCGGTAAGGTCGCCTGCCCTGGCATGAATTATATTTGATCCTTCGAGGTATATTTCCCCGGTCTTAAGTCCTTCGATCTCAATCATGCCCGATTTCTTCTCGCTCAATAGGGGCGCTATCAGGTCAAGGAGCTTGTTTTTTGAAAGATCTCCAATGAAATCATTCGACATAGGCATCTCCTTTGTTCTTTCCCGGGCAGTAAGGACATCAGGTTACAACCAGATCGATCCTGCGGACAGCAAACTGCGTGCTGGCTATTTCCTGCGGCTCGGCCATTGGACCTAATGAAACCAATAAACAGGCTAAGTATTGGCCTGGTTCCAATTTACCTGTCGAGAACGTGAAAGTACTGGAACAGGAACCATCTTTGACGTGCGGTCCCGGGGGCGTGAGCGATTGTTTCTTTTCCCTGGAATCAGCCGTAAGAATGGCTACTTCAACCTGTAACCCGGCGAGATCCTCCCCTTCCGCGGAAGAGATCTTATAATATATCGTTTCCGACAATCCCTGATATATGGGGCTCGGCTGTGCCATGATCGTCGCTTCAAGGCTGCCGGTGAATGGATCATCGGCAAGATCTTCGACGGGTTGAGGGGCCGGGCTTTTCAGCATGTCATTTTCAACAACAAAATCTGCCGATGCCTCAGCCAGCTCTCTTTCGCCCTCGGATAAGATGACTCGCGCCCTGTGGCTTCCCGGAATAGCGGACATAAGGTTAAAGGCGATCCCTTCCATCCGTTTGTCCTCACCGGGCGGAAACTGAATGTCCTTCCGGGAAAGCTGTTGAATGATGGAACCGTCGGTATCCTCGATAACAGCCGTCAGTCTGGCCATTTTTTCGGTATTGCTCACATTCTTGAACGAACACCCGATATTCACATTGTCACCCGCTGCAAACACATTATGGTCAAGCTCGATCGAAGAGGTAAATGACGAGGGAAGCACGTGGACATGGCAGGGACCGAATTCCTTGTGTATTGCCACGCCGGCGGCATCCTTATAGGTCATTTTCAATGAATCGCCGATGACGCGTTCTTCTGAAGGGACGGGGTTGAGCATGGTAACATTGAAAAATATATCCTCCCTCTGGCCGACCCTGAAGCTACTGAAATCCCACTCGGCGATGATCACATCCCCGTCTTTTTCCAGCCGGGAAGGTTGTCTCGTAAAGGAGGCCTCATCGACCGCCACATAGGGACCGCCGATCGAGCTCGTGACATGAATATCCTCCATCGGCGCGACAGGGAACGCCGAATAATATATGGGCGTGGAGAAATACCGGGTCCCCTTGTCTGTCCCCCTGCTCGTCCATATCCAGTTGGCGTCGAGATCTATCCCGAAACGTGTCGACCATGAGCCAAGCCCGTTCTTGCCGATAGAAACGACCGATCCAAGAGGGCCGCCGAATTTATCCGGGTATGCCCGCCAATTATCTTCAGATGTTACGATCTTTTGCGTCCCGTCCGTAAAGTGAAAATTAGGGTCGTTCAGGGTGAAATCTGCTATGAACGCCGCGACCGGCCCCTTATTATCAACGCATTTCACGTGCAGATAATTGGTCACACCGGGAACAAGGCCGGCATTGACGCTGTGGACGGATGCCCAGCCCTGGCCTTTGCCGACCAGTGCACCCTCTTCCGATTCATTCTGGCTCACGTACAGGTAAAAGGAATCATTCGATGTTATGTTGGCGGAAACCGACATCGATGAATAAGAACCGATCTTCAATACCCTATCCGCGTAGGAAGGGATCATCCAGATGCAATCCCCGTCAAAAACGCCGCCGGCAAAAGCATTAACCCCTTTGTGAAACCCCTGCGGCCAATCGTGAAGCTCGGTTGCCTCTGATGTATCCTTGTCGATCTTTACCACGCGGTCCGCGTTGAGCGGGACCATCCAGATAGCCTGACCGTCAAAGACGGCCCCCGCAAATGCGTACTCGGTCTTGCCCAATTCTTGAGGCCTCAGGTGGTGGCCGGACATTTCTCCGGTCAGCGAGTCTACCCTGATGACCTGGTCGGAATAATACGGGACCATCCAGATATAGCGGCCGTCGAAGACGCCGCCGGCAAATGCATATTCCACCATCGAGTAGCCTTCGGGCCAGGTGTTGTATCTTTTCATTTCGCCGGTCAGGGTATCCAACGCAACAATACTGTCGGCGTTAGCCGGGACCATCCAGATAGAGCGGCCGTCAAAGACGCCGCCGGCAAATGCATATCCTCCTTTAGCGAACCCGTCGGGCCACGCATTATACGATGTCATCCGGCCGTTACCGGTATCGATCTTTACGACGCTTTCGGAATACGATGGTATCATCCAGATAGACGTGCCGTCGAAGACGCCGCCGACAAAT
>CAIQJW010000122.1 GCA_903872255.1 uncultured delta proteobacterium
CTTTTCCCTATAGCCTCGCTGGTTGGATAGCCGAAATGCCTCTCCCATGCAGGAGACAGGAACACGAATGTGCCCTCTTTATCAAGCGTGAAAATGACATCGAATGAGTTTTCTACATGGATCCGGAAGGTCGTCTCGCTCTCCCGGAGGGCCTCCTCGGTCTGCTTTTGGTCGGTGATGTCGACGTGCGTTCCCACCAGTCTAAGAGCGCGGCCCTGCTCATCGCGCGCAACACTCCTGCCACGGCTCAGGATCCAAAGCCAGTTGCCGTTAACAGCCCTCATGCGGAATTCAACTTTAAAATGTTCGCAGCGGCCTTCGATGCAGTCATTATTTACTCTCAGGGTATTCTCGAGGTCGTCCGGATGAACCAGGTTCATCCAGGTGGTGTTTTCCCTGGGGAAAGCGTCATCGTGGTAACCGAGCATACGGAAGTAACCGGGGTTGTAATAAACCTCGCCGGTTCTGATGTTCCAGTCCCACAGGCCATCGTTGGTCGCATCCATGCTCCGGTAAAAGCGTTCCTCGCTCTCCAGCAGGTCCCGCGTGCGTTTCTCCAGCAGGTCCTGTACCCCGAGGAGTGCCCGTTCCCGGCGGGTTTTGGCGCACAGTTCGATAAGGTATTCCGGCTCAAAAGGTTTGCGCAGGTAAGCGGCGGCGCCTTGTTTCATCCACTCCAGGGCAAGCTCAGGCGCCGGGTCGGCAGTCATCATGATACAGACGCAATCGGGCTGCTGCGTCCGGAAATCATGCAGCAACGCATCCCCCGTGCCGTCCGGCAGGTGATAGTCGATCACAGCTACATCCCAGGCGGACCTTCCGAGCGCCGCGACAGCCTCGCGGACCGTCAGGACTGTGTCCGCCCGGCACCCGTGGGCATCGAAGGTCTTTTTCAGGATGCTTCCCAGGGTTTTGCTGTCCTCAACGATCAACACCCGGAGATGGTCCTGTAATTGTTCGCCGCTGAGCAGCAAGGTGTGGACCTGCTCGATGAAACGTCTGGCATCAACGGGTGAAGCAAGGAAGGCATTGGCCCCCAGGTCAACGGTTATGCGGGCAGCCTCCTCGCCGGAAAAGGTGGCCGAGACGACCAGGATCGGGGTGCGGTTGAAGGCCTCGTATTCCGGCGAACGCAGCAGGCGGCAAAAACGCCAGCCATCGAGGCCCGGCATGTAAAGGTCGGTGACTATGAGGTCTGGCGCGCCGCCCTGAAGCATGGCCTTGAGGGCCTCTTCTGCGCTGTCAAAAGGCAGAGTTTCAATTCCCTCGTTTTGCAACAGTCCGCAGAGCACGTTGATCTGGGTCACATCGTCGTTGACCACCACAACGGTTGCTAGCGGCCCATGGGGCGTTATCTTGCTCATATAATTCCTCTCCCGGGTCATATGCCGTTTACGAATGCATCCATCGCTTCCCTCAGCCTGGCGAACCTGATGTGGCCGTGGCCGTCTAAAATGGCAAGGTGAACCACCCTGGACAAATCCAGAAAAGATGACACAAGCGGCATCGCCATCGGTAAACTATCCTGAAACTCCATATGCCCGGTCGTGTTATTCATCCGCCATCACCTCATATTCTCTTACACGCCGGATTTCTCCTTCAGGACCTTTTCATGAAGCCATACCTTGATAAGGGCGCCTCGATCAACGCCTATCCTTTCACGAATTGCATCAATGTCCCGCACGAGAGACTCGGCGATATCAAGTGTTATGCGCACTTTTCTGCCGGGCCGGCTAACTCCTGCCTTCGAAATATCGATGAGATCCGCAATATCCTCTCCCACGTCGAATCTTCTGTCAAAATCCCTTGAGCGGCCCCGGGCAATAATCCTTGTGGAATACTGCACCAAGATTTGCCGTAGCAGGTGCGGCGGCCGGCTCTATGGCGCCGGGACCTGTGGCGGTCCAGGTCAACGGGTTGACACTGTACGCGTTCTTTTTCACCAGTTCCATCTTCCCCCGCGAACCGTCCGGGACCTGCGACCAATCGCCGGGGGTTTGCTGCGTGTTATAGGTTACCACGCAGCCGGTCTCGACTTCTGCCGCGCATATCCCCAGTAGCTGTAACGAATCCGGATAACTGCTCATATCATCGGATGTTATTGACCAGCCGATCACGTAGGCTGCCACCAGAAGTTTTCTAAGCGCAGGATCGTTGAATTTTCTCTGCAACAGATAGAGCAGCAGGTTAGACCCCTGGCTGTGCGCGGCGAGGATGAACGGGCGGGCAGTGCCGGTTTTATCTTTGTTGTAGTGAGCCAGGTAGTAATCGAATGCATTTGCCGCGTCCTTCGGCAGTATCACCCAGTTTTGCGCCTGCGAGTAGTCAGTAAAGATTACAGTGGAAACTAAAACGCCACGGCCGCCACAGCCAACCATCGTTAGCGCCAGGACAACAAGCAATACGGTCATCCTCGCCCGTACGCCTCGTTTGATCATCATACATAGCTCCTTAAGGATGTGCGGCAGGATGCAACATAGGCGTTCTCATTGATAATTATTGAATTGATAAGAACTTCCTTTTCACGGTAGTGAAGAATATGACACGCTAATTTGTATGTCAATGAGATATTGATTACCGGTTTTCGAGAATATTTGTAGAACTTGACCAAACATGCTGTTAAACTGACCCGTGGGATTTCTCCGTACAGGTATCGTTTATTTCTTGGTCGAAACTAATTCTACCTGTTCGGGGCTTCCCCTTCAAAATTTATTTTGGACAGACGTGAGGTTTCAGGGATTAATGAATGTGGCCACGTAAACATTATTCAAATATTTCCACAATGAACAGAAAAAGCAGTTTCCCTCGGCTTTTGTTTATAGCATCTCTGATGCTTGCGGTTCTGCTTTCATCTCCTTCCGTTACCCCTTCTCATGCCGAAGAGAGGGTGCAAAAGGTCAAGAAAATCCTGCTGCTCCATTCTTTCGAGCCCTTTCTTCCCTATAGCATTACGGTAAATCAAAGCATTCGTTCGACGCTTGAATCCGACAAGACAATCTACGCGGACATGTACACGGAGTATCTTGACCTGGCACGATTTCCGGACAGCAAATACTATAAGCGTCTCCATGATCTCCTGCACTTCAAGTATTCCCAACGACCTCCTGATTTAATTATAGTAATGCTTAACCCCGCTCTGGATTTCCTTATGAAAAACGTTGAAGACCTTTTTCCTCGAACTCCCATTGTTTTTTGCACTATGGAAAAGCATCAAATGGGGAACACACAAATAACACCCAATGTTACCGGTGTTCTCATGGAGATAGATCCGAAAAATACCCTTGAAGCAGCCCTGAAATTACAACCGGATACCCGAAATGTTGTCGTTGTGGGAGGTGCTCACAAGAACGACAGGGGTTATGAAGCTGTCGTCAGAGAGGCTTTTAAAGACTATGAAAAAAAGCTGAATATTACGTATCTCGCGGGAATGCCGATGGCAGAAATACTGGGGAAAGTATCGGCCCTGCCGAAAAAAACAATGGTTCTTTTTGTTACCATGTTTCAGGATGGTACCGGCAAGGCCTTTGTCCCCCGTGATGTCTCCGCAATTATCTCCAAAGCCTCGAATGTACCGGTATATGGCCTCTTCGATTCCTATTTCGGTCATGGAATTGTGGGTGGGCACCTGGTAAGCTTTGAAAAACAAGGGAAAAGGGCCGCCGAGATAGGGCTTGAAATATTACATGGCCGGAAGCCCGTTGAAATACCGGTTGTTGCAAGTCCCAATGTTTATAAGTTTGATTGGCGCCAGTTGAAACGCTGGGGGTTTTCCGAGAGATACCTGCCGGCGGGTAGTTCTGTTGCATACAAGGAGTATACTCTCTGGGACAGGTATAAATGGGAGATTGTTGTTGTGGGAATCTTTTTGGTCATCCAGTTTATCCTTATTTCCATCCTCCTTGTTGAGAGGTCTACGCGTAGAAAAACTCAAATTGCTCTACGCGATAGCGAACAAAAATACCGGTCAATCTTTGAAAATGCGGTAGAAGGTATTTTCCAGACCACACCGGAGGGAAGATTCCTCTCAGCAAATATTGCTCATGC
>CAIQJW010000123.1 GCA_903872255.1 uncultured delta proteobacterium
AGGTCGTGCGTCAGTGCGATCTCGAGGATCTTCTCGAGGATCTCGAGCGGATACACTGCGCCCGTCGGGTTGTTCGGGTTGATAAGGACTATTCCCCGTGTCCTGCGGGTTACCTTCGACTCCAGGTCCTTGATGTCCGGGACCCAGTCTGACTCCTCATCGCAGATATAATGGACAGCCTTGCCGCCGGAGAGTGTCACCGCTGCCGTCCACAACGGATAATCAGGCGTAGGGACAAGCATCTCATCGCCATTATTCAGGAGGCCCTGCATGGCCATGACAATCATCTCCGAAACACCGTTTCCTACATAAATGTCCTCGATGTCCACGCCTTCGATGCCCTTCAACTGGCATTGCTGCATGATCGCCTTGCGGGCGGAGAAAAGGCCTTTCGAGTCCCCGTATGCCTGTGCCGACCGTATATTCAAAACAATATCGTGGATTATCTCGTCGGGCGCATTGAGGCCGAAAAGGGGAGGGTTGCCGCTGTTCAACTTTATTATCGCGTATCCCTCCTCTTCGAGCCGCTTCGCTTCCTTGAGGAGCGGGCCGCGTATCTCGTAGCAGATGTTCTCCATCTTATTCGACTTCATGATCTTGCGCATATGTTTCCCTTTTCCCATAATTCCTTATCCGACGTGCGGCCGGTTCATAATTATCGGGAAAACTTGAGTGTTTGTCAACTGCTCGGAGGCGTGAGGCGTTTTCATCTCTCGTCAACCCGGCGCCGGGTACCCTCTGGGTGTTCGGGATCCAAGGTTTTTCTTCTGATGTTCGGTTGAATATTGAATAATCGAATTATTAAAAAATAAAACCTTAGATTCCGGCTTTCGCCGGACTGACGACGTGCGGGGTTCCGGCTTTCGCGGAAATGACGACGGGCGCCTTATGCCTTATGCCTTACGCCTTATGCCTTACGCCTTATGCCTTACGCCTTATGCCTTATGCCCTACGCCTTATGCCTTATGCCTTATGCCTTATGCCTTATGCCTTACGCCTTATGCCTTACGCCTTACGCCTTACGCCTTACGCCTTACGCCTTACGCCCTACGCCTTACGGTCTTTAGATAATTGTTTCCTCTCCCGTCTTCGTTTCAAATGTCCGATAATCGTCGTTTATTCTGTCCTGGAGATATATGTGGTCCCCGCCTTTCTTTTTCTTCAATGACTCGTATTCGGCCAAGCCCCGTGATGCACAGTCCGGGCAGCAGGCAGCGGGTATCGCAATGCATTCCACGGAATAATTCCGCCCGCTGCGGTGTGCGCACCCCGACGATATGCGGCGGAACCCGCAGCATGTCGGGCACATCCTGAGATCGAGCCGCTGTTCTTCCTGCAGGTATTCTGTATCGTAAAATATGCTTCGCGAACTGCCCCAGAATTCGCGCCCCTCTTTGCGGTTCTTTTCGACCACCGCTTCCCTCCCGCGAAAAGCGGCAAGCTGATCCTCGACGAGAGACTTCATATATGTCCAGTTCTTGGGGGATTCCTTAAAGTGCGATGGATCATAATCCGGTTCGCGCAGGTTCGAAAAGTCTATTCCTGCCATTGCCATGATTATCCCCATATTAACGTACGGCAATGCCGTCTCTATTGAGTACCCTCCTTCCAGTACGGCAATATCGGGCTTCAATTTCTGATTGAGGATGGCGTAACCCTGCGCGGTAAAGCTCATATTGGCGAGCGGATCACTGTAATGATTGTCCTGCCCGGCGGAGTTAACGATGATCTCGGGTTTGAACTCATCGAGTATCGGCAGGACCAGGTTGTCGATTATGTAATGAATGCCCTCGTCTGTCGTCTTCGGCGCCATCGGTATGTTTATCGTTGTCCCGTAAGCGAGCGGGCCGCCAAGTTCGTCGACAAAGCCTGACCCCGGGTAGAGCGTCCGTCCGTCCTGATGGAACGAAATGAAAAGGACGTCGGGATCATGCCAGAATATCTCCTGGGTGCCGTCCCCATGATGGACGTCGGTATCCACGATAGCGATCCGACGCACGCCGTACGTGTGGCGCAGGTATTCGACCATGACCGCTTCGTTGTTGATATCGCAGAATCCCCTGTTGCCGTGGACCACGGTCATCGCATGATGGCCTGGCGGACGGATGATGGCAAAGGCGTTTTTGACCTCTTTCTTCATAAACGCATCGGCCATGACAAGGGCGCAGCCCGCCGATACCATGTGGGCGGTCGTGACGCGGCTTTCTATATCGGGGATACAAAAATGGATGCGTGAGACATCCTTTGCGATCGCAAGCCGGGGATGATACTCCGTAACGCCCGGCATGTCCATGATGCCTTCTTCGAAAAGCTGGTCCCGCGTATAGAGCAGCCTTTCTTCCCTTTCCGGATGGGTGGGGCTTATGGCCCAGTCAAAGGCGGGGAAAAATATCACTCCGGTGGTTTTCAATTTTCCACCCCCTTGAACTCATGTATGAAGCCGGGGGATATCTGTATCCCTATATCGAACAGTTTTCCTTCCTGCTCCCAGCCCCTGATAACATTGAACTGCTCCTCGCTGTAGATCTCAGCGTCATCGGCGTAATCACCAAGGCCCCGGTCGGCACAGGCCTGTTTGAGGCAACTTTGCGCAAGTTCCTCGGCATCTTTCAACTGGTAATTGCGTTTATTCACCTTTCCGCTCAAACCGCCGGGTGAACCGGAATATGTTTCGCGCCCCGTATCGACGTGGACCTCGACGGCGAGCGTCGGCCGTGCCACCGTCGCGCCGAGCGCATTGGCAACAGGGGAATAACGGTGGAGAAAATGCGGGACCTTCATGCGTTCGGCAAGCATCGGCACGATGGCCGGCGCCGCGGCGCCTATCCCAATTACCTGGTGCAGATTAAATTTCCTTTTGTTGACAACCTCCCATACCTTGTATGCGGGTTCGTCCTCCCAGAGCCTGAACATATTTTCTATGTTTCTTTCCAGTTTCTCGATAACCTGGTCGGCAATGCTGCGGACGAGGCCATCGAGCGATATCTGAAGACCTGCCGCCACGGTGTTCAATGCTGCCTGCGACGCCCCGGGATCTCCCAGGCCAAGACCGTTCATGACATTAAAAGCATCTGTCACTGTAGGGGCCTCACCGCCGAAACAGGCGGCCGGGCCAAGCCTCATCGGGCTTATTTCAAGCTTTCCGTCCCTTACATGGACGGTGCTGTCACCGCCTAAGGCTATCGAACTCACGGCAAACGAATTTATATGCGTCAGGTGCCCGGCAATAAGCGCACCGCGCGAAGCGTACAACGGTTTTCCCTCGATAAGAAGGCTTATATCGGATGTTGTCCCTCCGATGTCGATCGAAACGGCGTTGAGCTCTTCCCGGCTTAAAGCGAGCGTTCCCATCGTGCTTGCCGCGGGACCGGAAAAAACAGTTTCGCAGGGGCGCTTGCGGCTTGCCTCGAGGGTTGTTGTCCCGCCGTCCGCTTTCAATATGTGCAGTTCGCAATGCGGGGCCCTTGCGTGGATCGCGGCTTCCATCTCATCGGCGAAGCGGTTCCATTCACGGATGGTCATAGCCGTGTAATAGCACGTCACGGCACGCCGGGGAAAATTGAGCCTTCCCGAGATCTCGTTGCTCGTACATACATCCATGTGGGGATACAGGTCTTGAGCCATCTTTTTGAGGGCCTTTTCGTGAGAGTCGTTGCGGTTCGAAAATTTTCCCGCAATTGCGACCCTTTCGATGCCAGACCCGTGGATCTTCTTTAACGCATCCTCCATCTCCTCAGGATCAGGCGCCTCGATCTGCCTGCCCCTGAAGTCGATCCAGCCCTTCAAGAAATACGTGTCAGGGCTGATATTGTATGCCGAATAGGGCAACCCTTTCCCCGGAAGCAGGATAAGGGCCGTGCGTTCCCCCCGGCCGGTCGCGAGAAGATTCGTTACGAGCGTCGTACTGAGCACTATTCTGCGGATATCCTTTGCCTCCCTGTGGGTCAGGAGGTCGTCGAGAACTAGGAGCAGTGTGCCCTTAAGATCATCCTCGTCAGTCCTGTGCTTTACGCTGTTAAGGACCGACCCGCCGCTAAAGAGAACCCCGTCGGTATATGTCCCGCCGACGTCTATCCCGATCAAAGCATCATTCATAGCCTTCACCCGTCATATTCATTCGAACTCTTCATATTCTTCCGTGGAATAGAAGAGGTGCATATCTTTTATCATTTTTTCATCGATACTATCACTCAATATTAACTCCTCTGCCTTTTCCCTGAATGATGCCGCGCGCTCTTCAAGCGCTCTGAGTTTTACGGGGAGATCATTCTCTTCCAGGATGGATTTCACGGTCCCGTACACATTTTCACTCCCCTCAAGAAGCCGCCCTTCGTCGAGTATCTTGACCGCAACCATGAACTTGAAATTATCAAAAGAGGATTGTTCCCTGATCCGTCCCGGCTTTTTTATCGTATAATCTACCTCTTCGTTGATCGCAGGGTTTTTCAGCATCCTGTATTTCTTTATGTAAACGATCCCGTCAAGCCGCTCTATCTCCAAATCGGGAAAATCATCGCGCACAACGAT
>CAIQJW010000124.1 GCA_903872255.1 uncultured delta proteobacterium
ACTCAGGGCTTTTTCTGACGAACCGGAAAGGTTTGACCTTGCCATAATTGAACCGGCCATGCCGGGGCAATTTCCCCGAAGCGCACGAAAAAATTCGCCCCCTTCCCCTGAGCTGACCGGGCTTGAGCTTGCAGTCCGTTTCAGGCGGATCAAACAGGGTTTGCCGGTCCTGTTTTGTGCAAAAAACATGGAGCCCGCCCTGGCAGAAGAAATAAAGGCTGCCGGGTTTCCGGAACCTGTTCTCAAACCATTGACATCGAGGGAATTGGATGAAATGATACGAAGGGTTTCATCCAGGCGTTTCTCCAAGCAGATCATAAAATCATAATTTACTAAATACTTCAAACACAAGAAGGTGCCATTGAGTTTTAATTCATTCAAGTTTCATCCACAGATAGAAGCCAGTATCAAAGCTTTGGGTTATGACGTCCCGACCCCCATCCAGCGGCAGGCTATTCCGCCAGTTCTGGCCGGCAAAGACGTAATGGGCCTTGCCCAAACCGGGACCGGCAAGACAGCGGCTTTCGTGCTGCCGATCATCCAGCAGCTGCTTTTAGGTCCCAGGGGCAAGCTTCGTTCCTTGATCGTTGCGCCCACCCGGGAACTCGCAGAACAGATCAATGCATCGATCGACGAATTGGGACGTAATACCCATCTGAAAAGCTGTACAATTTACGGCGGCGTCGGTATTAATCCGCAGATCAAGAAACTTCGTACCGGTATGGATATTATCGTAGCATGTCCGGGACGCCTGCTCGACCATCTTAGCCAGGATACCGTAAGCCTTGCTGACCTTGAAATACTCGTGCTTGACGAAGCCGACCGGATGTTCGACATGGGTTTTCTCCCCGATATCAGGAGAATTATCAAGCATGTCCCGGCAAAACGCCAGACATTAATGTTCTCCGCAACGATGCCCGACAGTATCCGGAAGTTGACCGATGAAGTGCTCAATGATCCGATCACGGTAAAGATCGGTCATACCGCCCCGGCAAGTACGGTTTCCCATGGCCTTTATCCCGTTGCCCCGCATCTGAAAACGAAGCTTCTCCTTGACCTCATCAAACAGACGGATACGGAATCGATATTGATCTTTACGAAGACAAAACACCGGGCAAAAAGGATCGGCCAGCAGCTTCAGCAAGCGGGATATACCGCCGCATCGCTCCAGGGAAATCTCTCGCAGAACAGGCGCCAGGAAGCCCTTGACGGATTCCGAGACGGCACGTACCAGATCCTTGTAGCAACCGATATAGCGGCCCGTGGTATTGACGTGTTGAGTATTTCCCATGTCATTAATTACGATATGCCGGACACGACGGATACCTACACGCACCGGATCGGCAGAACGGGCCGGGTAGCAAAGACGGGAGACGCCTTCACTTTTATCAGCAAGGAAGACGAACAGCAGGTCCGGGACATAGAACGCGTGCTGGGCAAGAAGATCGAAAGGCGAATTCTCGAGGGTTTTGACTATAAACAGCCGCCCCCGGAACGTAACAATGAATTTGCCCGGCCGCCAAGGTCGCATCAAGGCAATACCCGGCAAAAACCCGACCAGAACAATTCGCCGTGGAAAGCGAAGGCAATTGAGCACAGCGTCTCAAATGCCGGGCCGAAAGCGAGTGTATCCCGGCCGGCCGGAGTCAGGACTCAGCCTTCCCCACAAAGGCGGCAGATGAGGAACAAAAAGCCAGGGTCCTCGACAAATAAGAATTTCTGAGAAATATTAAACATCTTTTCCGTCCGCAAGGCCTGCCGCTATCATGCATTATCCTGCAGAGGTTCCCGGGATCCCGGTAAAGTTCTCCCGTGGCAAATCGACGATTTGTCAGGTATACTTAGGCCTTTGAGGTAATATGGGATTAGTCCGTTTACATGATGTTTCGATAGGCTTCGGCGGTCCGCTGCTTCTTGACGGTGTCTCACTGCAGATCGAACCGGGCGAGAAGATCGGCCTTCTGGGACGCAACGGCTCAGGGAAATCTACCCTCATGAAACTGCTCGCCGGCCAGATCTTAGCCGATTCAGGCACCGTTGACCGCAACAGTGTGAATATATCAATGCTTCCGCAGGATGTTCCCGCAAATATGCCCGGCACAGTGTACGATGTTGTCGCAATGGGCGGGACGGAACATGCCCGGCTCCTCACAGAATATCACGACCTTACGGCCCGCATCGCTCGAAGTAATGAGGAGAGCTTGATCCGCGCGTTGGAACACGTCCAGCATGAGATAGAAACATCCGGGGCCTGGCATTACCACCAGCGCATAAAAACGGTGATAGAGCGTACTTCGCTCGATGAAAATGCGGTCTTCGAGAGTCTTTCCGCAGGCATGAAACGCCGTGTTTTTCTGGCGAAGGCGCTCCTTAACGAACCTGACCTCCTGCTTCTTGACGAGCCGACGAACCATCTGGATATTTCCACGATCCTCTGGCTCGAGGAATTTCTCATCAAGTACGAAAAAACACTCATGTTTGTCACCCACGACCGGGCCTTTCTTCAACGCCTTGCGACGCGGATCGTAGAAATTGACCGGGGCCGCCTCACAGTTTATTCCTGCAATTACAGGACGTATCTCGAGCGCCGGCAGGCCCTGATCGATGCTAAGGAGAGACAGTGGTCCGAGTTCGATAAAAAATTGGCCAGAGAGGAAGTATGGGTCAGGCAGGGCGTTAAAGCCCGGCGCACGCGGGAGGAAGGCAGGGTCCGCGCGCTCGTCCAAATGCGCGAGGAACGTGCAAAGAGGCAGGAACAAACTGGCATTTGCCGGTTCTCTATCGAGGAGGCGCAGCGTACCGGACGGATGGTTGTCGATGCCGATGGCATCTCGTTCGCCTGGAGTAGAAAAAGAATTATAAATGGATTTTCTACCACCATCATTCGCGGCGACAGGGTGGGCATCATAGGGCCAAACGGATGCGGCAAGACGACTCTTCTTAAAATACTCCTTGGGGAGCTCATGCCCGAGGAGGGAAACTTGAGACTCGGCACCAACATTCAAGCCGCGTATTTTGACCAGCTTCGTTCGCAGCTCGATGAAGACAGAACGCTCAGGGAAAACTTAAGCGATGGCAATGATATGATCATAACCGGCAACGGGTCCCGTCACGTGGTTGGATACCTCCAGGATTTTCTTTTTCCGCCCGAGCGGACAATGTCCCCGGTACGTTCGCTCTCCGGTGGGGAGCGGAACCGGTTGCTTCTCGCAAAACTTTTCATTGTTCCATCAAACGTCCTGGTCCTCGACGAGCCCACAAATGACCTCGACGCAGAGACGCTGGAATTGCTGGAAGACAGATTGCTCGAATATAACGGGACGATCCTGATGGTCAGTCACGACAGGGAATTCCTCAACAATGTTGTTACCTCGACCATTGTATTCGAGGATAGCGGCCTGCTTGAGGAGTATGTCGGCGGCTATGACGATTGGCTAAGGCAAAGCGCTGTGCCCGCTCCGGTCGTACCGGTTGAACGCGCGCAAAAGAAGGAAAAGCGGCCCCAGGAGAAAAAGAAGTTATCCTTCAAAGAGACGAAAGAGCTTGAATCCCTGCCTTCCATGATCGAAGCCCTTGAAGAAGAAAAGCTGCAATTGATGCAAACCCTCAATTCGCCCGACCTTTACGCCGGTCGTGACCTGTCCGTGATACACACGGCCAATGAACGCTGGAAGGCCATTGAAAACGAACTCGATGCGGCATACCGCCGCTGGGAAGAACTGGAGCAGCTGCAAGCCAGCTTGAGCGGGAACAAGCAGGCTCCCGTGGAATGAACGAGAATTCCGGTCTGATCGTCTATATCCTCAAATGTTCGGATAATACCCTGTACTGCGGGTGGACTAATAATCTGGAAAAAAGACTCCGCGAGCATAATGAAGGCCATAACGGCGCAAAATATACCCGGGGACGAAGACCTGTCAAGCTTGTCTATCAGGAGTCGTGCCTGACAAGATCCGATGCGCTGAAAAGAGAAAAAGAAATAAAACAATTAACACGATCGCAAAAACTGCATCTCATTGAGACTGCACCTGGATCCTTAAGCCCTCCACCCTGAATAAACGGTATTTCCTGAGATATTCCTCCTTCTCGCACTCAGGGCAACTCCAGTATGCCTCTCGTCGTTCTGTAAACCTCAATTCCAGAAAAGAGCATCTATGGAATTTGCAGAACATGGTTGGCCAATCATCATTCACATCGTATGCGTACGCTGCGTTACCTGACATGTTTCCCTCCCTGTTTCTGTTAACCGCACATCCGAAGATTGATCCCGAATGCACCTAACTGTCATACAATCTAGTATCAGTAAATTACTCTGTAGACAATATCGGTAAGATACAGGTGGAATACAGGTATATAACTCATATGTCTAACGTGTCTTGACTCCCGTTCTATTGCTTGACCAGCTCGACACGGCGGTTCTTCGCCCGGCCGGCATCGGTGTCGTTGGTCGTGACGGGTGCAAACTGGCCACATCCGAAGGACCTGAGGCGTGAAGCAGCGATGCCGTGGTTCCTGACCAGCGCCTGGACGACCGCCTCAGCCCGGCCTTGGGAGAGCTTTATGTTGCCCTCGACGTTGCCCACGTTATCCGTGTGCCCGACGACATGGATCTTGAGGCCCGGGTCTGACTTGAGAAGCTTGGCGATCTCAGCTATGGCCGCGGCTGATTCCGGTTTGATGTCAGATCTTCCGGTGTCGAAGTAAATGCCGTAGACTGCGGCATGACCTGTTGTCCTTATGTCGTTGGAAAAGACCTGGGCATTACCGACCACGTCCTGTACCATGCCTTCCTTCTGTATGATGGTGAACCCGTACTTGCCGGTAAATTCAGCCCACACTTCTATCCAGATCTCCTTGCCGTCCTTGGTCAACTTGTAAACCTGCCTGTTGCTTTGCGTGGTGCCGACGAGCGTTCCGCCAATGTTCTGGATGGCATTCTCGAAGTTGCGACGGATCTGGAGCTCACTGGGTTTTGATTTAAGATCATTTTGCGGGTAGTAAGTGAGCCACCACAATTGTCCTTCGACACGAATGGTCTCGACGTTCTTTCCCCTTACAATTTTGAAGTCACGACCGTCAAACTGCTTGTGATCGCAATTGTAAAGCCAGCTGCCCGGCATTCTGGTAAGGAGCGGATGGTCCTTGCACTTGGAGTTGTCCGCTTGTGGTGCGCCATATAGGTTGATAGCCATCATGAGAAGCAGTATTACCGCAATCACAGAGATCTTTTTCATCATTTTCCTCCAGGTTATTTGGTTACAATTTGGTCTTGCCGAAACTACCGGCACCTCAATGCCCCGGCCTAAAGTTTAAGGCACGGGGGACCAATTGTTCCTTCTTCGCGCTTAGTTTTCCTTGTGTTTCAATTAATTCCAGATGGATGTCTCATTATAGAATTGTTGATCGTCATTTTCAATTGTCCATATCCAAAAATATTATAACAATAACTTTAGACCCGGATCCCATCTTATTTTTCGTGCTGCGAGAACCGCATTGCGTGGGTCTTTCCCGTTACTCGTCCTCTAGTCTTTGCAAGACATGTAACAGACGCCTGAAGGCGTTTCGACGGCGTGCGGAAAGTATTTCTTTTTGATCCATAAAGATAAATGGACGAGATTAACAAGCACCGGAACCTCAACGAGGGGCCCGATGACGGCGGCAAAGGCCTGTCCTGAATTGATGCCGAAAACTGCCACGGCTACCGCGATCGCAAGCTCAAAATTATTCGACGCAGCCGTAAACGACAAGGTTGCCGCCTGACCGTAATGAGCTTTGGCCTTCGCGCTCATGTAGAACGAGACGACAAACATGAACACGAAATAGATAAGAAGAGGTATCGCGATGCGCACGACATCCATCGGGATCTTGACGATATATTCCCCCTTGAGCGAAAACATGACGAGTATCGTAAACAAGAGCGCTATCAGCGTGAGCGGGCTTATCTTGGGTATGAACCTCTCGTGATACCAGGTCTTGTCCTTAACCTTGATCAGGATAAACCGCGTTATGACCCCTGCAATAAAGGGGATGCCGAGATATATGAAAACGCTTTTCGCTATCTGCCCTATCGTGATGTTGACGACGACACCCTTGAGCCCCATGAGGGGGGGCAGCACGGTTATGAAAACGTAGGCGTAAACGGAAAAGAACAGTACCTGGAATATTGAATTGAAGGCAACGAGCCCGGCACAATACTCGGTATCACCCTTCGCGAGGTCGTTCCAGACAATGACCATTGCAATGCACCGTGCAAGCCCTATCAAGATGAGGCCGACCATGTATTCGGGATAGCCTCTCAGGAATATGATCGCCAGTATAAACATGAGGATAGGGCCCACCACCCAGTTCTGGATAAGGGAAAGGACCAGCACCCGGTAATTCTTGAAGACCTCGCCCAGTTCCTCATATTTTACTTTTGCCAAAGGGGGATACATCATCAGGATAAGCCCTATAGCGATGGGGATATTTGTCGTGCCGCTCTGGAAGTGGTTCCAGAATCCGACAACGCCGGGGAATGTGTAGCCCCAGCCGACGCCTATGAACATTGCCAGGAATATCCACAACGTCAGGTATCGGTCAAGGAATGAAAGCCTTTTTGTCAAATGATCTGCCGCCATCAGGTTATCCCCCTCTTACGCTCGTCCCTGCTAGTTTTAGTCTGCCAAGCTTTAATTTATCGCCCCGCCACGGAATTTACCAGATATTTGCAGCTGCGGGGACCCTGGCGCGTTCTTTGAGCCGGACCGCCCCTGTCCTGCATACGGAACGGCAGACGCCGCAGCCGTAGCACGATCTTTGGTCAATAACGACGGATCCGGCCGCGGCGTTATACCTGATTGCACCAAACTGGCAGACGGACAGGCACGCGCGGCACCCTGCACATGCCTCGGGTGATATTTCCGCAACATACTCAGCCCGAAACATAAGGGGAATGCCATGCGCCACCGTGCGCATTGCAAGACAATCGGAGCGTTCACAATTGCATATGGCGGCAATAAATGGAGTTTTGAAGGTCCAGACGCTGTGGCACAGACCCTCCTGCTCATGGCCGCGAAGCGCCTCAAGGGCCTCGTCCTTTGTGAGCAGTTCATTGTCGGAGGCGTCGGGCCCATTGATAAAACTGTTGTCGATTCCGCGCATGATCTCGGCGAGCCTTCCCCCGCCGGGTCCCAGGCTGACGGCATAGCAGTAACGTTTCTCTTTTCCCAGGGTGACATGGCGGCAGATGCAGGCGATCCGTACTATCGAATTGACGAAGCCGAAGATCTTTTCGATATCTTCGATAGGCACTACCTGCCCAAAATGGTTTTTCTTCATCTTCCGGGTAACGACGCTGCCCACGATGCTCTTTATCAGCCGCGGCGCCTTCCCGATAATTTCAAGGCATTTATTCGCCCGCGCAAGGCCGTCGGTATCGGACATAAATTCCTCGATAAGCCTGCGCCGGCTGATATCGCTTAGCAGGTCATCAGAATAATTCTTGGCCTTAAGATACCATTTCTCACCCTCGCCATGTTTTACGCAAAATTCACACATTTCCCCGCCAGATCATGAACCATTTCAACAAAGATGCCGTCTCGCAACATTATCATTCGGAATGCGGGTTTTGTCAATGGACGGGAGGCTTGACCAGGCGCGCATGCATTGCCCTTGCATTGCCCTTGCATTGCCTGCAACTCCTTGATTATACGTCTCTTTATGACATGCATTGCCATTCCCCGGCTCTTAGGGTATATTATCAATCGCGCATCGATCAGAAACATCTTCGAAAGGTCTTTTTTTGCGGTGGAGGTTTTTATAGCATGATAAGTTATGTAAGACAGGTCCCTATATGCAGGTCGGTTCTAAAAGCCATAGAAGAATCATTAGCACAGAGCGGCGACGCGAGTTTTCGAGCAAAAATAAGCGATATTCCCACTATCGAAAGTGTATTGAGAGCCGTAAGCCTGTATCAGAACCTGAATACCGACGAAGAACTGCGAGCTTTTATGATCAAACATATATTGAGCGATCTTCGCTTAACGAAAGATCAGCAGCAGCAGTTTATGAAAAATAATGATGCGTCCCGTGACCAAAGCATGCAGTAGAGCTGTCAGCTTGAACGTATGGCCCGGGTAAGCCTTTCGGAATGGCTGGCCCGCGCCGAAAATGACAGGCGTTTCAGGGAAAACGCGACTGCCATAAGGTACATTGATGCATCGGACGGCAGCTTCGCCCCGTATCCTCAATGGGTCAACCCCCTTCTGCAAGAGGTACTGACCGACCGCGGCATCACAAAACTCTACAGTCACCAGGCACGGGCCATCGAGTTCGTTCACCAGGGCAGGGACATTGTCCTTGTCACGCCCACCGCCAGCGGCAAGACCTTATGCTACAACATCCCGGTACTGCAGAGGATCATCGAGGAGCCGGAAACCCGTGCCATTTATCTCTTCCCCACAAAAGCCCTGGCCAACGACCAAATGACAGAGGTCCACGGTCTCATCCGGGAACTCAAGGCAAACATAAAGACATTCACATATGACGGCGACACACCGGATGATGCCCGGCAGGCCATCCGCAAGCAGGGCAACGTCGTCGTCACCAATCCCGACATGCTGCACGCGGGCATCCTGCCGCATCACACGAAGTGGCAGAAGCTTTTTTCCAATCTGAAGTATGTGGTCGTAGATGAACTTCACACGTATCGCGGCGTCTTCGGGAGCCATGTGACCAACGTGTTCCGTCGCCTGAAAAGGATCTGCCGGTTCTACGGGCAGGACCCCATCTTCATCTGCTGTTCCGCCACGGTGGCAAACCCGAAGGAACACGCGGAAAACCTGCTGGAAAAGGATATCGTCCTTATCGATGAAAGCGGCGCGCCAAGGTCGGCCAAGACCTTTATCCTCTATAACCCGCCCGTCGTGAACAGGGAACTGGGGATACGCCAATCGGCCATGACCCCCGCGCGCAACATGATGAACGACCTTATCGGCAACAGGATACAGACCATTGCCTTCACGACGAGCAGGCTCAATGTGGAGGTCCTTACCAAGTACCTCAAGGACATGTTCAGGGGAAGAATACCCGATGACCATTACGTGACGGGTTATCGGGGCGGGTACCTGCCCAACTTGCGGCGGGAGATCGAAAAAGGCCTGCGCGAGAAAAGCATCATGGGGGTTGTAAGCACAAACGCCCTTGAGCTTGGGATCGATATCGGGGACCTGGAGGCATGCATCATGGTGGGCTATCCGGGCACGATCGCCAGCACCTGGCAGCAGGCAGGCAGGGCTGGCCGCAGGACAGGGGAGAGCCTGGCGGTCCTTATTGCAAAGAGCAATCCCATGGACCAGTTCATCGTGGAGAACCCCGACTATTTCTTTGCACGCTCCCCCGAGTACTGCAGGGTCAACCCGGACAACCTTCTGATATTGCTCCATCACATAAAGAGTGCGGCATTCGAGCTGCCCTTTGAAGAAGGCGAGATGTTCGGCAAGGAAGACCTCATGGAACTCCTTGCCTACCTGGAAGAAAAGGGTGTGCTTCACCGGGTCGACCAGCGCTGGCACTGGGCGGCGGAGAATTACCCTGCGGACGAGGTGAGCTTAAGGACGATCAGCACCGAGAACGTTGTCGTCGTCGATACGACCGATACCGGGAGCCACCGGGTGATCGCCGAGGTGGATTGGGAGAGCGCCTTCACGACGCTCCACGACGGCGCTATCTACATGATGGAATCGCAGCAGTACCACGTCGACCTCCTGGACCTCGAGCGCAAGAAGGCGTATGTCAAAAAGGTCGATGTGGACTATTACACCGACGCCATGAACTACACCAACGTAAAGGTCATAGACGACTTCGACAAGAAGATAAAGAACGACATCATTATTGAACACGGGGAGGTCCAGGTAACCCGCAAGGTGGTCGGTTATAAAAAGATAAAATTCTACACGTCGGAAAATGTCGGCTATGGCGACGTGGACCTGCCGCAGAGGGATATGCACACCACGAGCTACTGGTTCACCCTTCCCTGGGACCTGCTCAATGCATTACAGCTCACCCGCCTAGATATTGTCGACGGGCTTGCCGGGCTCACGTACTGCCTCCATCACATTTCGGCCATGCTCCTCATGTCGGATATCCGTGACGTCGACTGGTGCATAGGCGACAAGAGCGGCGAATGGTATGTCCGCCCCGGGAATAACCGCAGGGTCATAACGACAAGCCCGACGAAGCCCGTGAGCGTGATGGACAACGCCTATGACCCGACCGTCTTTATTTTTGACGCCTATCCGGGGGGCATCGGTTTTTCGGAAAACCTCTTTGACCGGCACGACGAACTGATAAAGGCCGTTCGTTCGGTCATCGCCTCGTGCCCGTGCGAACACGGCTGCCCTATGTGCGTCGGGCCCCTCCTGGAAGTAGGGCCGTCGGCCAAGCACTCAGCCCTCAAAATACTCGATATGATGATGGGACCATGAGTCTGAAAGACCGCTTAAGCCGCCTTGTCGGTGATGCAGCCACAACCGGTGAGGCTAAAGCCGATCCCCGTCAGGCTACTATGCGCGAACTCCGTGACAGGATCGATACGCTCATGAGGCGCCGTGAACGCATCATCCCGCCGAACACACCTCGGGCCTCGAGGGATGCCGTACCGCTGGGGGTTGCCGTTGCCGGCGAGGAGGTCCGCACACCGCACGGTAAGTTCTTTATGTCCCGCACTATCCTGAATGCGGATGATGTGTACGGGTATCGGCGCGTCCGTGATTTTGCCTGTCCGAGCATGCCGGCCGCAGCCTTCCTTACCGGCCATCAAGCCTTTACCGATATGTCAATAAAGGATGGCCTGTTTCTCGACACCGAGACCACAGGTCTTTCCGGCGGCACGGGGACCTTCCCATTCCTCATCGGCCTGGGATGGTTCGAGGAAGATTCATTCATCACCTGCCAGCTTTTCGCACGGGACTTCTCCGAGGAAGGCGCCGTATTGCGGTACCTGTCGGAGATGGCGTCCGGCAAGGAATTTCTCGTCACCTTCAACGGCAAGGCATACGACATCAATCTTCTCACAACACGTTTCATCCTGAATCGATCGCACGATATGCTGGCCGGGATGCCCCACATCGATCTTCTCCACCCGAGCAGGAGGATATTTGCCCACCGCCTTGAAAACGCGCGCCTGTCAACCATAGAATCGCACATACTCGGCGTGAGGCGCGAGGGCGATGTGCCCGGCTTCGAGATCCCCCAGCGCTATTTCGACTGGCTTCGTCAAAATGATGGAATGTTCCTGAAGGACGTCTTTGAGCACAACAGGCTGGACATTATCTCCATGGCCTCCCTTTTGAAGTACCTCACCGATCTTGTAGAAAATAGTATAGAGATGGAAAATTATCATCATGGCGATCTTTTGAAACTCGCCCTGTTCCTCCATGAACGCGGAGATGTCGAAAGGTCCCTGCGAATGTTCGAGTCATTAATTATGTCTCCTCTTCCTGATGTGGCAACAGGCGCGCGGCGCCCTCTCTCCATCATATACAAAAAAATGCGTCGCTGGGACGATGCCGTCAAACTCTGGCTCACCCTCGCTCACGCCGATCAACACGACATTTTTGCAATAGAGGAGCTTGCCAAATTCTATGAACACCAGACGCGAGAATTGGAAAAAGCAGTGGAGATCGTGCGCGGCCTTCTTGAAAATAGGGGACATCTAAACGAGATTCACTGTACATCACTGGAATATCGCTACAAACGTTTGCTATACAAGGCTTCCCTCAAAGAAAAATAAACCTGATACGATATGGCGGTGTAAACTATGGAAACAACAAAACCTATTCTGGGACAACGATTTGAAGAAGCCCTGATGTACGCGGCGCAACTCCACGCCCGGCAAATACGCAAGGGAAGCGAAGTCCCGTACATTGCCCATCTCATAGGAGTGGCAAGCATCGCCCTTGAATACGGCGCCGACGAGGACGAGGCAATAGCCGCCCTCCTTCACGATGCCATCGAGGATCAAGGCGGAGCCGAAGCCAGGGAAGCGATCCGGAATCGTTTCGGCGTCACCGTTGTCTCAATCGTCGAAGGCTGCACCGATGCCGATGTCAAACCAAAGCCCCCCTGGCGCCAGAGAAAAGAAGCCTACATAGCCCATATCAAGGACGCGTCCCCATCCATCCGTCTCGTTTCCTGCTCCGACAAGCTCCACAACGCCCGGGCCATCCTGAAAGACTACCGCATCCATGGCGATAACCTCTGGGAAAGGTTCAAAGGAGGCAGGGACGGGACCCTCTGGTATTACCGGTCCCTCTCGGACACATTCCGGGCCGTATATCCCTCACCGCTCGCTGAAGAATTAGAACGAGTCGTTTCCGAGATCGAAAAGCTGGTATGGCAGAATATGACGCCATGCGAAGAAGAGGGAAATTAAGGTTCTTCAACAAGTTTACCCGTTTCAATGAATTGTCTTATATATATAATTGCCCTTTCCGGCGCAGACAGTGTGTAATTATCAATGACCCGGTTCTGCTTTTGTTTTTTCTTAAGATCATACTCTCGTAATTCTTTTTCAAAAGTTGTTTCAATATAATAAGCGACGCTTGAAAGTTGTTTCTTTGTTAAATTGTATTGAACTCGCTTTATTTTCTTATCGTATTTTTTCTTTGAAGAAATAATCGGGATAATATCAATTGAGCTATTAAATAATTTCTCTTCACCAGTCTTGTACCTTGCTTTTGCAAGAGCAATATCTGTTTCATGATCTGCCGGGGATATTCCTTTAGATAATGTCTCGAATAAATCTCCCGAGCTGATCATATTATCAACGGCAGTCGAAAATTCCAGCGACAGATTCTTAATTTCTATATTCTTACTATTCGTCCATTTAGACATAAGCTTCCTGGCTTCGGACAGTTTTTCTCCCGAAAGATAAACTGATTCCAGACCATCGGCCTTGTTATTGACAGAATAAACCCGTTTACTATCAAGGCATTGTCTTAAACTTCTCACCAAATCGATCGTAAATTCATATTTTTCGTTTCGTGAATTGCAATAGTCCATGTACCAATATTGACCAAAACCTAATGCAGCAACCAAAAGAAAAAGGATCGATATTCTTATTGCTTTCTTCGAGATATTCATAATTATTCATTTTGTCAGCAGTACGGGGCATTTGGAACCTTTAAGGACATTGCGGGCCACGTTGCCAATAAAGTACCTGGCAATAGCCGATCTCCCGAGAGTTGCTATTACAATTAGATCGATCTTTTCTTCCATTTCCTCTTTTAGTATCTCATCGTAAGGAATTCCCCAACGGACATGCGCGGCTACCGCTACGTCTTTAGCCCGGGGAAAGCGGCCAAGCTGCTCCTGCAAGCTTTCTTGAGCCCAGTCCACCGCGCGCTCCCTGGTGGAGTGCCGCACTGCCTCTTCGAGGAAAGTAAATTCCAGAACGGTACGGTAAATATCCCCGTGGAGGACATGGAGAAGGAAGAGCTTTGCCTCGTACTGTTGTGCTATATCCAATCCCTGCACTAATGCCCTGTCCGAATATTCCGAAAAATCAGTTGGTACCAAAATCTTGGTTGGCTTGAGCATCGTTCCCCCCGTTATATGCAGTCTCTATCTACTCTAATTATAGCAGCGTTTCAGTCCCTGTGGAGCTCCAGCTTGAATATCGTGCGTAAAATATTAATGAAGCATATCAATTATACAACCCGCTCACAATATCAATCATTCTGTGAAGAATGAACGTATAGGACCCGGCCTTAAATGGCGCGATATTAAATTTCATAATGCCTTTTGCGAATTAAAGGTGTTGTGCCTCTGAAGGGGGCTGTTGCAGTGTCCGGCGAGGGGACAAACATTTGTATATAAATAATTCGTGCGTGTATGATCTATTTCTGCGCGCGCTTCGGTTCTTTGTCCTTCTTCTCTTTCAGACTTTGCGCTTCTTTGATAGCTTTTTGCTTCTGGTCCTTGTCTCTACCTTTCTTCCCGCCCTAGTCTCCCATTGTCTACCTCCTGTAGTATTCTAGCTGAAGGACCACTGACGCTATTAATAGTAATAGTATTATGCATGTGTGGGTCTCAAGTGTCAAGCAATGCAAGATGTTCATGGACGAAACTATTTTTGGATCACGTGCCAGCTATCTTCTATTATGTCGACCTTCTCTTGTTGAATGTCGTACTCGACAATTACCTGATATCCTGTATGCTGCAGCGGGAAATCGATGAATGATAGTAGTTTACTGATATGGATATGACTCGAGATCGCCCGAAAACATGCAAGCGTTCCAAAACCATGGATACCCATGCAACCGATAAGATTCCTTCTTTCATTGAGAGGGTTTTTTAGGATGGTCAGTATCCCGTAGTCTATCCCGGGCATTACAGTTCCGGTTTTATCTTTATAATATTGCGCTGTTATTGTCCTTCCTGTTGCATCATCATAGATAGACAGGTTTTGATAATCCGGCATTGCATAATTTACGTGATACCTCAACCCCTTAAAATGCTCGAAGTGGTCTCTTGTCAACCTATTTGAAACGCCGCTACCGCTTAACAGTATGTTTGATGTATGTAACAGTTCATCGACAGCATGGTTTTCCGAACTCTTGCTTCTGACGGGGTTGCTGTCATACCATAACCTGGAAAATGTCTCATAGAAAAGTTCAATACCTTCCTGTTCTTTGAATGCAGGCCAGTCATATTTCTTGTCGTTCCTGTAGACAGGGACAGAATGGACAATGTAAAGTGATTGTTCGCGGAGCAGGGGATACCAGAAGTTGTGAAAAGGAGAATCGTTAAGCCCAAGAATGAGGTAGAGCAAATCTTCAGAACCTTCTTGTAAAGTCACTTCAAAAGGTTCTATGCTGCCCAACCCGACTTTTTTTGCAAAATTATCGTTAAGGGCTGTAATTGCATCCGCATCTATCCTTGTTGATTGCGATTTGTGCAGCATCAAGGCACGCTTTTTAGCTTCCAGGTAATCGGCAGTCTCAATGAAGACCTGTGGCTTAAAGTTTGATCTAATTAAAGAATTTACCGTCGCAAAGTTTAGAATAGGTTTTTTTCTAAATGCAGCAACGACAAGACTGTATGCTGCACGATGATCATTATGGCTGTCTGCCTCAGTGTGGGTAAAGATAAGGTCAGGGTTAAGTTTCCTGTCGTGAAGCACTTCTCTGAATCTGCCAACAGTCTCACCTGTGGTTTCAAGGAAGGAATCGGGAAAATGCATAAAAAAGATATTTCCTGATGGAAGATCG
>CAIQJW010000125.1 GCA_903872255.1 uncultured delta proteobacterium
ATTTCAATTTTTATTTTACCGCCGACTATTGACGTGTTGCGGCATCGCTTGGAAAGTCGTGGTAAAGACAATGCCAACATTATTGAGCGGCGCATGAAAGAGGCTGTGACTGAAATGCGCCATTTTCTTTATTCTGCCTTACCGGTTTGCCTTCCTCAACCTGTTTTACCTGCCGGTCCTCCTTGCTGCATATATTCTCGGCAGACGCAAGGCATTATACGCGTCTCTTAACATAATCCTTATTGTTGCGGTGACCGCAGTCATGAGGCCTGAATGGTTTACCGTGGGCGGAACGGTAGCAAGCACCCTTATCATGATAGTTATATGGGGGGGATTCCTTGTCCTGACAAGCGTCGGCATAGGGTCAATGCAGGAAAAGCTGGCGAAGGGGTTCGAAGAAACGCATCGTTTATACGAGGAATTGAAGCGCAGCCGTGTTACCGAAGAGATGAAGGAAAAGGTTGAAAAAACTTTGTATACGACCATGGACCCGGTTGTGGCGAAACTTGCCACGGAAGGAAAGCTCAGGATCGAAAAGCGTGAGATCAGCATTATGTTCTGTGACCTTACCGGTTTTACGACATACTCCGATCAGAATCCGCCGGACATTGTCCTCGACGAGCTTAACCGGTTCATTGGCCATGTTGAACCCGTCATTGAGCTTTTCCGGGGCCATATAGACAAATACATGGGCGATGGCGTTATGGTCGAGTTCGGCGCGCCCGTCGACTATGCACAGCATGCCCTCATGGCGGTCATTGCAGCGTTAAAAATGCAGCAGAAGATGAAAGAGATCGGCCTGCCCTGGAAGCTCCGCATCGGTATTGCGACGGGATATACGATTGTCGGCATGATGGGAGTGCACCGGCAGGCATACAGCGCGATCGGGGACAGGGTAAATGTTGCCAAGCGTCTCGAAGAGATATGCGAACCGGAAAAGATTTATGTCGACGAGTTTACATATAAGCTGGTCGAGCCTTTCGCACACATCGTGAAGCTCCGCAACATGGGCTATAGCCGGCAATCCGATAAGAATCTTCTCGAAGAACTGGTGGTGCTCGAGGCGACGATGGCCGAAGAGGGCGAAAGCGCGGACTTTCTTTTCGAGATGGGGAAAGCGCATTTCGGCCTTCACGACGCTTCCGCCGCTATTGCCTGTTTCGAACGCGCGCTTATCCTTGATCCCGATTCCACGGAAATCAGGCTTGCCTATGCTGATGCCAATCTGAGAAAGGACGAATTCGAGAAATTTCAGTTAAAAGGGAAGCTTCATAAGATCGCGGTCTATGAGGTCAAGGGCATGAAGAGCCGCTGGGATGACCACGCGATAATTCCCCCGGCTGTATCCGAGAAATACCGGGCAATAGAGGCGTCAATAAACTTGCCTTTTGACCTGGTGCTTGCGGTAGAATCGCTTGACGGTTCTGTAGGCCGGGGACATCTTGTAGGGATGTTATCCTATGTTCTGGCCGATCGTCTTAATCTTAACGAAGAACTGAAGATGATTATACTGCAGGCCGGGTATATGCAGGACATCGGCAAAGAGGCCATTCCGCACTATATCCTCAATCGCCAGGCAAGCCTGACGGACCACGAGATCAAATTCGTGGAGAAGTATGTCCTCGAAAGTGTTGCCTCTTTGAAAAGGCTCGGGTACACAAATGAGCAGTTCTTTGAAATAGTGAAGCATCATCGCGAACTCTGGAACGGGACCGGGTATCCCGACGGGTTAAAAGGCGAAGAGATACCGATCGGCGCACGCATAACAGCCGTTGCAGGGGATTTCAGCGCCATGACGTCCTGGCGGCCGTATCGCGGGCCATGGGATGTCCGCCTTGCTCTGAATGAGATCAAAAAGAATACGGAAAAAGGGTATTACGATCCGCAGATCGTGGATCTTCTCTTCGAAATTCTCCGGTTTGATACCACACCAACCTAACCTCGCCAGTCCATGTTTCATTATAAATACGCGTTCTGGTAAATTATTCTGGACAATCTTGCGCCGTTTGGCGTATGCATTGTATATAGGGGTCGATGATGTTTACATCCACACGGGCTATTCTGCCGCGGAGCCGGTAGATTGAAGCGGGTAAAATATCCCCCTATCCTTTCTATCTTCCTCTTTCTTGTCATCTTCATGTCGTTGTCGTTTTCATCTATTTGTCTACGGGCAGCCGACCTTGTTCCCGGTTACAGCGAATCGCTGCAGCTTGCGATCAACCATGCCGTAAACCCGGTGGGGTGGCAGCCAACCTCACTCTATGTCATACCCGATACGGTCGGTAATGAGGGACTCATTTACGACGGGGGAAAACTTGTCGTCCGCACCGCGACAAAATCATCGAATTTCAAATGGAGTTATGTCGGCCAGGCGGGTTCCACGATCTATGGCAATCCATCTGTCGAGGCGGCCTGGGTAACGACCGGCAATGATGCCACCCGTTTTCTGCTGGCGAATTCGGTTAACGGAAGAAATGTCACCCGCCTTATCGAACGCGGATTAGGGATGGACGCGACCGGTACCCATGATGCGATCATCGAATATGCCGTCAACACGGCATACATTATGCGGCCTACGAAAAACCCCGATATTTCTCAGTATCTTCCGGCCCAGTACGGTCAGAATATGCCCTTCGTAAAGCCTGCGGGGATGAGCGACGCGGATTTTAACAAATTTATCACCTACTATAACTACTGGGTTTCCAAGGCATATACTTCATTCAATTTTCCTTTTACACAGCTGGGTTATACATTTTTCTGGGGCAACGGCTATGACCTCGCGAATATTAACGGAATGTCCGAGTTTATTCTCCTCGGCGGGACGCCGGTCGACATTTATGGTATTTATGCCACGCAGTCGTACATTTATACGCGAAACGACGGGACGAATTTCAGCACGGCCGCCGGCGCCTCGTATGGGAACGGTTTCGCCAGCTTCAAGATAGACGGGCCATGCGATACGGTCTGGGCGGGCCACCGCTTTCAAAAAAATGTCCGAACTTCACTGGCCGCTCCCAACCAGATCATTGTCGACGCCGGCGGGGACATATCCGGGGGTCAGGGAATTCTTGTATGGTCTCTTAACTATGACGTGATCAATAATGGTCTTATCACCGGTCCGACCTCCAATAAATTTAATATAGCGAATACGTCCGATATCGCCGTTTTATTTAAGGGCGACACAAGCACCTCGTACGGAACACCGATAACAACTGCAGGCGCCGTCAACCGCCTGATCAACAATGGGACCATTTCGAGCCCCGGTACGGCAATAAAAGCCGAAGCAGGAGATACGATCATTACCAACAACGCCGGCGGCACCATCTCCGGCGGTAATTATGCGATACAAACAGGACCGGGAAATGACACGGTCACAGTAAACGGCGGCCGGATGGCGGGGAAGATCGACCTTGGAGGAGGAGTTGATACCCTGAACGTAACGGGGATAAGCCAGGCGCAGTTCGATTTTGTTCTCACCAGGGCCACTTCTGCCGCCGCACAGATCATCAACACCCAAACGGTTACGATAGCCGATAGTACAAGGTTCTCACTTATCCCCGGACGGGAAAATATCAGGGATAATGACCGTTTTCTTCTTATTGATGCGAATACCCTGAATATCACCCCTTCAAATCTTGTCATTACATCAGATGTGTCGCTTCCGATGATAAACTTCACTGCATCAAAGGAAAACAACAGGCTTTATATCGTATCGTCACGCAACAATACATATTACACGCAGTTTAGCGGAAACCCGTCCCTCGGGTCCTCTCTCGACAGCCTGGCCAACACATCGACCGGAGACTTTTCCTATGTATTAGGAGATCTTGACTCGTCGGGAAGTGCCGCCAATGCGCTGAAGCTTCAGCCGTCCGTTGACCAGGGCGTGCTTCAGACCGGCTTTGGAACTATCGGCCGGTTCACGCAAACGGTGGTGAGCCGCATTGACCAGGTACAGAAAAAAAACGTGGTGCTCGCAAGCCTCAAGCCGATAACCGTCAGCAATGATCCCGCGAATTGGAGCGCATGGGCCCAGGGGTTCGGCGCGTATCTCAAGCAAGACCCGAGGGATCTCAGCATGGGCTACACCGCGAACATATGGGGCACCTCTCTTGGAATGGACAGGTTATTCTCCGATCATTCACTGCTTGGAATAAGCGGCGGGTACGCAAAAAGCTACATCAGGACGAGCGACTCCGACACGTGGACCGATATCGCCAGTTATCAGGGAAGCGTCTACGGCAGCTATTTCAAAGACAGCTGGTACATTGACGGAATAGTCTCGTACGCCCGCAACAAATATGACTCTTCCCGGCACATTTCTTTCGGGGCTACCGACCGTACGGCACGATCTGACTATAAAGGATACCAGTATTCCGGTTATGTGGAGGGAGGCTACACCTTGAGGTCAAAGGGATGGGACATCACGCCCCTTGCATCGGTTCAATATGCGCGGCTCCACCTTCCCGGTTATTCCGAGACCGGCGCCGATTCTGTCAACCTCGCGGTCGATCCCCAGGACTACGACATGCTGCAATCGAGCATTGGAGCGAAGTTCGCCTACCCGGTACTGTGGAATGATTCAAAGGTGATCCCTGAATTTCATCTGAGGTGGTTCTACGACTTTATCGGAGACCGCCAGCAGACAACCTCAACATTTACCGGAGGCGGCGCATCATTTTCCACGGAAGGATACAAACCGGCCAGATCAAGTTATAACGCCGGCGCGCGGATCACCCTCATCAACAAATACGGCCTTACCGCGTCACTGAATTACGATTTTGAGATGAAAGAAGACTTCTACAGCCACACGGCGTATGCAAATATACATATTCCGTTTTAAAAGCCGTAAATCGTAAACCGTAAATCGTGAGGAGTGAGGAGTAAAGATACAAAAACACTTTACGATTTACACTTTACGATTTACGTTTTTCATCCTTCCACAACAAGGGGTTTCGGATACGTGGCCATGCGCGGGGCCATTGCGGCACCGAGCCAGGCTATGGTTCTGCCCAGGTCTTCCATGTTACGCAACCCTTCGGCATCGCCGGCGACATCGCCTTTATCGCGGCCGAATCCGAGGTTCCAGTAGGTGGAGCCCGGGATGACGACGCCCGACATCAGGAACATGTGGTTGATCGTATCGAACACATGTGTCCCGCCGCCCCGGCGAACGGCAACGACTGCCGCCCCGATCTTTCCCCTTAAGAGCCCGCCGTTCGCAAAGCTTACAAAACCCGCCCGGTCAAGGAGCGCCTTCATCTCCGCAGTAACGTCCGTGAAATACGTCGGGCTGCCTAGTATCATAGCGTCGGAGGCGAGTATCTTTTCCAAACAGTCATTGAAGATGTCCGTTTTCATGGTGCACCGGGAGTCCTGCGTATCAAAACAGCGATAGCACGCCGAGCATCCCCTTATCTTCTTCCCGCCGACCTGAATGAATTCCGTCTCCCAACCTGCGGCAGCAAGGGGCTCGAGGGCTTTCTTCAAAAGTATTTCGGTGTTTCCGCCCTTACGCGGGCTCCCGTTTATAGCCACTGCCTTCATGCTGCCCTCCTGTATTCGTAAATCGTAAATCGTAAATCGTAAATCGTGAAGTGTCTTTGCCTTTACTCCTTACGATTTACGATTTACGATTTACGTCTCTACTCCACCGTCACGCTTTTTGCCAGATTCCTCGGCTGGTCCACATCCGTTCCGAGATGATTCGCCATGTAATATGCCATTAGTTGAAGGGGCACTATGGAAAGGATGGGCTGCAGCTCGTAGATCGTTTCGGGTATTACAAATACGGCATTGACCTTTGGCGCCATATCGTGATCGAACGAGTCGGTAAATAAGAAGACCTTTCCCCTTCGCGTGATCACCTCTTCTATATTTGAGCAGGTTTTTTTGTATGTCTGGTCCTTCGGCGACACGACGACGATCGGCATGTTCTCGTCGATAAGGGCGATCGGCCCGTGCTTCATCTCACCCGCGGCGTACGCTTCGGCATGAATATAGGATATCTCTTTCAGTTTGAGGGCCCCTTCAAGGACGGTCGGGAAATTAATACCGCGGCCGAGATACAGAAAGTGCCCGTAATGCATGTTCGCCTGCGCGATCTCCTCGATCGCCGCGCTTGACTTAAGGATCGCGGTAATATGGTGGGGCAATTTCTTAAGCTCGGTCAGGTGCCGCCTTACATCATCACCGTCAAGTACTCCTCTTAATTTGCCGAGATAGAGCATGAGCATGAAGAAGACGGATATCTGCGTTGTGAACGCCTTTGTCGATGCGACGCCGATCTCCGGCCCGGCATGCGTGTAGATAACTCCGTGTGAATCGCGGGAAAGCGTGCTTCCGAGCACATTGCATATCGCAAGGGTGTAAAGGCCCTTTTTCTTGACCTCTTTCATTGCCGCGATCGTATCTGCGGTCTCACCCGATTGCGAAACCAGGATAACAAGGTCGTCTTTGTCGAGTATGGGGTCACGGTAACGGAACTCCGACGCAATATCGGTCTCGACCGGGATCCTGAGGTTGGCCTCGAACATATTTTTGCCGATAAGACAGGCATGATAGGATGTACCGCAGGCAACCATCCATATCTTCCTGATCTTTGAAACGTCGGGAAGATTGAGGTCCTCAAACACGACATCCCCTTCTTCTTCCCGTATCCGTCCGATCAGGGTCTCGGTAAGGGCCCGGGGCTGCTCGAAGATCTCTTTGAGCATGAAATGCCTGTACCCGCCCTTTTCGGCCATTGCGCCCGTCCATTGGACCGTCTTTATCTCCCGGTTGACGGCGGCGCCGTCAAAATCGGTTATTCTCATCTCCCCGTTCGTTATAATGACGATATCGTTATCTTCGAGAAAAATGAAACTGTTCGTCCTGTTTATAATGGCGGGAGCGTCGCTTGCGATCATGAACTCGTCCTTGCCGACCCCCACGAGGAGCGGGCTCTCCTTTTTCGCGGCGATCATTGTGTCTGATCCGTCCCTCATGACCCCGATCGCATATGAACCTTTTAACCGCTTCAGGGCCAACCTCACCGCTTCCTCAAAATCGCTTCCCTTGTCGAGATAATTGACGATGAGATGCGGGATGACCTCTGTATCCGTATCCGACACGAATGTCCTGCCGTCCTGCTTCAGGGATTCCTTCAATTCAAGATAATTCTCGATTATACCGTTATGGACCACGGTGATATCTCCCACCTTATGGGGGTGTGCATTGCGCTCGGATGGAACACCGTGCGTTGCCCAGCGCGTGTGGGCGAGCCCCATCGATCCTTCAAAATTCTCGTTGCAGATCGCATTCCAGAGATCGCTTACCTTTCCCTGTTTTCGGGCTATCTTGACTGATCCGTCCTGCGATATGGCGATCCCCGCAGAATCGTATCCCCTGTATTCAAGACGCCTCAAGGCATCGATGAGAATATCGCGTGCCCCTTCCCTACCATGATATCCTACAATTCCACACACTTTAAGTCTCCTCCTAAGCTGTCAATGTACGTATTTTTCTACTTGACGGGGCGATGTTCGAAAGGACCTATCGTAATCCCCTCATTTATTTCGACTCCCTCAATTGAGACAAAACCACGAATATTTACATTTTTATTAACAATACAGTCAACGATCATTGAACAGGGGCCGATCGAAACATCCTCTCCGATCACTGATCTGCCCATGATATGACATGCGGGATGTACGACCGTTCCCCGGCCGATCGTGACCTCGGGGCCTATGTAAATATCATCCCCCAGAAAGGTCACCCCGTTTAGCATATGGCCTTCATTGATCCTTTTACGCATCACCATGCTTGCCTCAAGGAGCCCGATAAGCGTATTGATGCCGAGTACCTCATCGGAGTGCGGGTAGAAATAGCCCTTTGCCGGCCTTCCCTCGCTTTTCGCTATCCTGCAAATATCCGTAAGATAGCGTTCACCTTTCCTGTTATTCTCGCCAATAAGGTCTATCAGGCCGAGATCTTTGAAAGGGATGCAGCATATCCCCGTATTTATCGTCCGTACCTTCTTTTCCTCATCGCTGGCCTCTGAATGTTCCCTGATGTCGGTTATGACATCCCCATCCATCAGTACCCTGCCATAACCCTCCGGCTGATCGATGTCGGTGACCAGAAAAACGATCGAACCTGCGTTGCGGCAGAAATCGATGAATTCGGCGAGCGTATCCCTCCTGATGAGCGGAACATCGCCCAGAAGAACAAGCACGTCGTTGCCGCCGAGTTGATCGCGGGCGCAAGACAGCGCATGGGCGGTCCCTTTCTGTTCGGCCTGGAATGCTATTGCCGCACCCCTGTCTTTGACGAAGCCGTCGACCGATTCGCGGCCGTATCCAGTCACCACAATGACCCGCGAAGGATCAAGGCTTTTTGCCGCATCGATCACATATCCGACCAGGGGTTTACCCAGGATCTCGTGCATAACCTTTGGTCTTCGGGAGACCATCCGCTCCCCTTTTCCTGCGGCGAGTATAACGATATCAAGATTCTTCATTCACCAGCTCCTTTTTCCCAAAAACCCGCGCAATAATTATGCTCAACTCATAAAGCCCCCATAACGGGATTGCCAGGAGTATCTGGCTTATAACATCGGGGGGCGTTATTACAGCACTTATGATAAAAGCGGCAAGAATAGCATACCTTCTCTTTTTTGCCAAGAAACGATAATTGACTATCCCCGCTTTTGCAAGAAAATAGGCAACGAGAGGCAATTCAAAAATAAAACCGAAAACAATGAGCAGCTTGAGCGTCAGGCTAACATATTCCTTAAGGTCAGGCATAGGGATGATCATATCTGACCCAAAACCGACAAAGAACCTATAGAGGTTCGGCATGACCACGTAATAGCAAAACGCCACCCCCGCTGCAAACAAGAAGCTGCCCCATATGATCAGAGGATAGACGTATCTTTTTTCTTTTTCGTAGAGACCGGGAGAAACGAACATCCATCCCTGGTAAATAATGACCGGGGATGAGATTGTCGCCGCGGTGATTATCCATATCTTGAAATACGTGATGAAGGCCTCGGTGACCCCGGTG
>CAIQJW010000126.1 GCA_903872255.1 uncultured delta proteobacterium
GAAGAAGCAAAATAACCTCTTACGACATAGCGAACCCCGCTTTCACAAGGAAGCGGGGTTTTTTATTACCCGAAATTCCCACCCCGCCTTGCTCCGGCAAAGCGGACGCACCGGCAATTCCCCCACGTCGGCAATCCGTCCTTAAGGAGACTAGGTCGCAATCCCTCACGCATCATTCAGAGTGGGCTTTATTGCATTTCCGGGCATAATACAACGCCGCCGCCATCCCGGGCTTGGAGGCTGTGTCGCAATTCCTTTCCCACCATCCAAAACGGGTATATTATACCTGCCGGCATAAAACCCCCGCCGTCATCCCGGGCTTGACCCCATGCGCGTCAACTTAATTTGTTATCATTCTTTTGTTCACCCAACATTTCTAAACGGTCCTCATAGTTGAGTCGCTTTCGTTTATCATACGCGCAAAAGTACCCGAGGATTTCAATAGGGAAGTTTTTATCTATGGATTGCGGGACAGGTGATATAAGCCAGTGATACCGGGTAAAAAACGAAGCCAGCTTGATAAGGGACACCTTTCGCTTGTACCGGCTCTTCATGAGATAAAGGAGCGGACTGTAAACTGTTATCTGGAAGAGGAGGGCATAAATAAGGCGGGTGTAGATGACGGACTCGATCTGGTGGCGCGATGCACGCTGTGAATAGGACGTGATACCGAAATGACTTTTCCAGGCCTTGAACACAATTTCGATCCTCCAGCGAAGCCCGTAAATCTCCGCTATCTGCCGCGCATCCCATGTTTCCTCGGGAACATTGGTAATAAAGATCGTCCATCCGAGGAGCTTCAGGTGCCGCGCCGAGGGGCAGTACCGGGTGTCTTTACGCATGAGCCGCCTTCTTTCATTGGCCACACTGGCAGGAACGGGAAGGGCCACGATCCTCACCGCAAGCTTTTCGACGGCCCCGATGCGTATTAAGGCATCCATCTGCCCCTTCCTTGTAAGGACCTCGAGGATATCGAGGGGGGCGCACCTGGCGTCGAATACGGAACTCCTGTGATGATAGCGTGACAAGAAGAACGCCCCGGCCTTGTGTATCCGGGACAGAACGCCCGTTACGAAGTATCCGAGGTCCCGGATGACGACATCGCCGGTGCCGAGTATATCAAGGATATCCCCGGCCGCACTCTGGTCGTTGCGGGTAAAGGAGGTAATGTCGAACTTCACGTAGGACCTGCTCTTTATGTCCAGTATCGCCTGGACCTTTGCCTGTGAATACGCCTTGTCATGCCCGTTCCGGCTGCCTTTGTAATACCGGGCCATGAAGGCGGGAAGGGGCAGTACCGAACTGTCCTGAAGCAGGACACGGCCAAACCCCGAGAAGAGCGCGTCTTCAGGTCCCGGCTCTATATGCCTGCACAAAAGAAGGGCCAGCATCTGCTTTAAAAAATCGACCCAGGCCCCGTTCAGGCGCTTAGCTACCGCCTGCTTCGAGACGCTCCGGGATCTCAAGATGCTTAAGACCGCCGCCAGTGACCTAAGTGACGGGCAAGGGTCGGGCAGGAGCATGCAAAACGCTTTGAGCAGCTGCAGGGGTTCGATCTTCCTCGGTCTGCGCCGGATAAAACCCACGTCTCTGCCGATCCTTTCATCTGCCTTCAGTAATGCCATCTCGTGATCAAATGCCTGGTGATGGAGCTCCGGTTTTTTCATTGAGAATCTCCTTGGCAATGAGGATATTATATAGTATATATGCTATATAATATCTTATTTGTAATTGATATTACAAACTAAAAGGAGACATTATGGATGCTGGATATGCGGTGAAACTCCAAAAGGTGGAACGACCGACCAATCGTTCCTACTACATCAACCTGCCGGTTGCCCTGGCTGAAGCACTGGACATGCGTAAAGGAGAGGAGTTTATTTGGATCGTCGAGGACAAGAACACTTTGATACTGAAACGAAAGAAATTCCGAAAGCCCAAAACGTTAAAAATAATAAAGGGTTAATACGTTAAGTTGACGCTCATGGGGCTTGACCCGGGATCCAAGGTTTTGTTTTTATTATTGTTTCTGGTTTTAAGGTTTTCGAAGGGCTCAAAAAGAAAAACCTTGGATCCCGGCTCGGAGGCCGGGATGACGGCGTTGGGGGAATTGCGACACAGCCTCCAAGTCCGGGATGACGGCGTTGGGGGAATTGCGACACAGCCTCCAAGTCCGGGATGACGGCGTTGGGGAAGGTGGCCCGGGATGACGGCGGAAGGGGGATTGCACCACAGCCTCCAAGCCCGGGATGACTAGAGAATTGTGATTGCGACACAGTGTCTTGACCCGGGATGACGAAGCATGATATGGCGATGATTTCCGGGCCCAGGAGGGGCATCCGAAAGATGCTCGTCCGGCCGTTGTATAGCGGCAGGCACATGCTGAATGACGATGAGGCGTTGACACCTTTCGACTTGGGGATGACGCCGTACGATCAAAAAAATACGGGGATGGTCTTTGGGACCATCCCCGTCACTTTACGCGGTCGTAGCTCTTAGAGTTTACCGACTAAGATAAACGCGATAACCAGAGCGTAGATGACCAGCGACTCGATAAGAGCGAGGCCGATGATCATCGGGGCAAAGATCTTTCCGGCTGCGCCGGGGTTCCTGGCGATACCCTCAAGGGCTGCAGCAGCAGCTTTGCCCTGGCCGAGCGCTCCACCGATGGCGGCGATGCCGATGGCGGCAGCGGCACCTATGGCCAACATGGCCTTTACGTTGGAATCCAGCGGGGCTTTTGCAGCTTCTTCAGCTGCCAGCACGAAGCCGCAGGACAAAACAAGGATCAAACCACTGAGCATCAGAATTGAGACAACCTTTTTCATCACAGTTACTCCTTTCGTTAGTTTAGAATTCTTTGAATCATGTTTATTAATGTCCTTCGTGTGATACCGCTCCGGCAAAGTAAACCATTGAGAGCAGGGTAAAGACAAATGTCTGCACGAAGGATACAAACAAGCCAAGGAACATAAAAATGACCGGAATAAATAAAGGCACCAAGCCGAAGAATATCGCGGTAACAAGGTGGTCACCTGCTATGTTTCCGAAAAGACGAATGCCCAGCGACATCGGCCGTGCGATATGGCTGATGAGTTCGATGGGGCACATAAGGACGCTCAGGATCGCATTCGCATACCAGGGCATCATGTCGCTTATAAAAACGAACTGCTTGAGGTATTTGATCCCATGTTCCCTTAATCCGTAATAATGAGTAAGGACAAAGACCGTCAAAGAACATGCGAACGTTGTATTGACATTGTCGGTTGCGGGCAGGAACCCGGGAATTAAGCCCGACAGGTTATTGAAGAGAATGAAGATCGCCAGCGTCCCGATTATGAGCATAAACTGCGGTCCGCGCTCTCCCATGTTTTCCTTGACGAAATTCAAAATACCTTCGACAAGGAGTTCGACAACATTCCTGAATGTTAACTTTTCATCAGGAATGATCTGATCTTCCATTTTCTTGACCTGTCTGTATCCAAGCAAAACGATGATCAGGAGGATGATCGATACGATAATAGCATTGGACACATGCGGTGGCAGGGTCTTGAGAAAAGGAATATATGACGCCCAGGTAAATGCTTCATGCCCCATTATCTTGTCTCCTTTGTGAGCTGGAACTGAAAACCGGTAATAATTGACTTACCAGTATGGATACAAATACAGTTGACAGGCCCATGAGAAAATAGAACAGTTTGATGTTCCCATAGACCACAATAACGCCTAGAATTCCCAGAAGAAGGAAAAATTTTGCAGGGAGTGTAAGGAAAAGGTCCTTCTTGCTTATCTCCTGCTTCAGGACAAGTTTTGTTATGATATTTTTTAACAGGCGGAAGTTAAGGATAACAATTGCGCTGGCAACAGCAAAACTGAAGAAAGTCATGAGGTCGCGGACAAAAACCGCGATTGCGATGGAACCGAGTATGAAAATCGCCAGATTGCAACGTTCAACCTGGGTTACGGTAATCTCCCTCATCGTCTTCCTTTTTAAGTCTTTTATATGCCCGATAAACCGCCCGAAAAGCGGCAACCATCCCAAAAATCATAAAAACAAACGTAAGATAGGGATATGTACCCAAATACTTATCGGCGTAAAACCCCACCGCAAGACCAATTACAACCGAGAAACCCATCTCAAGACCTAAGGCACTGTAGTTTAACAGTGTCTTATATATGTCTTTGTTGCTATCTTGAAGGGTCATTAGCGTTCCGCTTGCGGCTCTTTTTATCTATCACAGGGGGTGTATGATAGTCAACGTTATTTTTACATTTAATGGTGCTATTTTCGCTGCGGAAAAGAAGTTGATTATATTGAAAAATCAATTAAATTTTGCGAGGCAGTTTCGATAAACATCGGCGCCAAACCATGTTCAGACATGGCCGGGCATATTCTCCCTGCGTCGTTAAGGTTTAAGAATAGAGACCGCGGGATGAATGCAGAATGATCGGCACATCCTCTACCAATTTACCTGTTACCAATTACCCTTCTTCTTTACAATCCCTAGTTTTAATCATATCTTTAATTTATGCCCGGTTCAGTCAGGTTTTCGATCATGACATACAATATTCACAGCTGCATCGGGAATGACGGAAAGAACCTGCCAATGAGAATAGCGAAAATAATAGCGGGTATGCATCCTGATATTGTGGCGTTGCAGGAACTCGACGTCGGTCTGGCGAGGACAGGATGCGTTGACCAGGCAGAACTCATAGCCTGCGAGCTCAATATGTATTTTCATTTTCATCCGAGCCTGTGCATTGAGGACGGGCGCTATGGGAACGCGATCTTTAGCCGGTATCCCATTCGGCCGGTAAAGACGGGAGGGCTCCCATCCCGGAGGAAAGAGCCGCGCCGGGGAGCGCTCTGGGTAGAGATCGACTTCAGAGGCCACAGTATTCAGGTAATAAATACGCATCTCGGGCTTACGCCCGTTCGGCGCAGGACGCAATCTCAGACCCTCGTGGGCCCCGAGTGGCTCGGTAGCGAAAAATGCCGGCCTCCGGTTATTCTATGCGGTGATATGAACGCGACACCGGGATCGTACGTTCACTATAATTTTTCTCAGAAGCTTACGGATGCCCAACTCCTGCTTCCCGGAAAGAACCGGCCGAGGCGCACATGGCCGAGCATAAGCCCTTTTCTTCGTGTCGATCATGTCTTTGTTTCGAAAGGGATCACTATAAAAAGCTGCAGGGTGCCCCGGTCCATGGATGCCAAAATGGCATCGGACCATCTTCCGCTGCTCGTTGAGGCACAATTGCATGATAATCCCACCTTGTCCCCAGGCGGAAAAAAGGACTTGTACCAGGAGCAGTAGGGGTTTTTGCTCAACCAACACCGGTTTTCCCTCCCCCGTTTCAGGGAAATACGAAATCCAATTCAGGAATGTCCCGATTGTTGGATGTCTATTGTAGTTCTAAACTAAGAACACGATACGATAGAAGCATTAGCAGGAGGACATCATGGATTTTTCAAATATAATGAGTACACCATTTCTCTTCGCTTTACTGAACATCATCTTCATCAATATCATTCTTTCGGGGGATAACGCGGTCGTTATCGCGATGGCCGTCCGGTCGCTCCCGGATAAGCAGAGACAACAGGGGATCATCTTCGGAACGGCGGGAGCCGTAATACTAAGGATCGGTCTTACCTTTGTAGCGGTCAAGCTTCTTGAGGTTCCCTTCGTCAAACTGGCAGGCGGCGTTCTCATCCTGTGGATCGCGTTCAAGCTCCTTATGGGCGATTCCGATGAAGGCAAGGAAAAACAGGTCAACGGCTTAGTGCAGGCAATAGGGACCATCCTGATGGCTGACCTTGTTATGAGCCTCGACAATGTGCTCGGCGTGGCTGGTGCTTCAAACGGCAATATGCTCCTGCTTTTTATCGGGCTCGCAACAAGCATACCGATCGTCGTGTTTGCCAGCAATCTTATTACCAGGCTCATGGACAGGTTCCCGGTAATAGTCATCCTTGGCGCTGCAGTGCTTGGCAGGGTTGCCGGC
>CAIQJW010000127.1 GCA_903872255.1 uncultured delta proteobacterium
ACATAAAACCTGCAAAGAAGGCCTTCCGGATGGGTAGGAAGATGAAGGGGGAAGCGTGTGCAAAAGCAATACTATTTCATAACCAACAGAAGGATCGAAGGTGCGGACGACTCCTGGGCCTGGGAAGACCTCCTTGCCGAGGATGAAAGGGAATATGAGGAACTGAGAAGACAGGGAAAAGCTATTATCCTGGACGAAGAAAATACTGCTGATGCAGAAGATACGGGGAAAGGGACGGAATAAGTTGCCTATGGTGAGGATTCGACATGATAACTGATGGACAAAGACGACGTATTGTCGTGGGCGATGTGCATGGGGAAATTGAAGGGTTCATCGAGATCCTTGGTAACGCCGGGTTGATCGATGGGGACGCCTCCTGGAAGGGGGACAGCGGTATACTGGTCCAGACGGGAGACGTTGTCGACCGGGGGCCTGCGTCCCTCGAAGCGTTCCGGTTCCTTGCAAAACTGCAGAAGGAGGCTACCATCGCCGGGGGCAAGGTCGTGCGGCTTTGCGGCAACCATGAAGTGATGCTGCTTGAGGGATATTACGGGTATGCGAACTACGAGGACCCCGAGGCCCTTGCCTGTGAACTGAAAGACGAGATCATGCAAGGTGATGTGATCGCTTCATATACCGACGGGAAAAGGCTCTACACGCACGCCGGCCTGAGGTCGGTTGTCAGGAACGCGATAGTCGGGACAGCCGGCGAACAGGAACCGGCACCCAAATCCGGTATGATCGACCTATTTTGGTTGTCAGGCAGGATCAACGAAATATTCAAGGATGCTGTCGGAAATGATCTTGTCGAACGTCACCCCATCTTTTACGTGGGCCGCGACAGGGGCGGGAACGATCCTGCGGGAGGCATATTCTGGTGCGATCTGACGTCGATAACCCGATCGGAGGAGGCTTTTACGATCAGGCAGGTATTCGGTCACACCCCGACAGGAAAGGCCGGGGTTGCGTCGGCCCGCGGACTGGGCCTCATCGACGTTGATGCCGGGATGTGCCGGGTCTACGGGGGAGAGAGGGTCTATCTCGAGATCACGCCCGATGGCCGTCTTATCCAGCACAGCAAGGGCCATTTGGAATGGGAGGCAACGGAGCTCGAAGGAGATCTATAAAAGTGCAGGAACCGAGACACGGTGACAATTATCGATGATTGAGGGAACATGATGGTCACATACGAGTACGAGTGCAATCACTGCGGCTACAGGGTAAAGACAAGCGGGCCCTGGCCCTATTACGGGGACGGCAGGAAAAGGGCGTCAATCGGGGAACCTGTCAACGGGGTATCGAGGCCCGTGCACGGACTCGTCGCCGAGGTCTACTGCCCCGTCTGCGACAAGGAAAAAACATACATCATTGCGGAATACCCCAAGCCTCTGCAAACGGTCGACGATATCTGGTTTCGCCCCGGCGCGCCGGCCAGGCTGAGGACGAGGTGTTATAAGTGCAAAGGCTCCATCGCCCTGGTATTGCCCGAAGGGGAGGTCGCGTGCCCTCGCTGCAGGAAGGGGGCCTTTACAAGCTTCTGGTTTGAAGGCGATGCCGGATGCCTCTATCCCGTCTCCCCGACCAAGACCGCCCTCAGGGTCAGGCAGGGCGGAAAATCCGTCAAAGTCCCCAAACCTGTCGTTATAATAGACTCTGCGGAGCATATGGGCTACACATTCAAGAGGTTCACCAACTGGTTCGCAGGAACAGTGCGCAGAAGACTGCCCACCGGCGATTACACATTGTCGGGACTGGAGAAAGAGATAGTCATAGAAAGAAAGACCCTTCCCGACCTGGTAAACTCGATCATACAGGAGAGGAAGAACTTCATAGCGAAATGCGAGAAACTCGCGGTATTCAAGAAGAAATGCATCGTCATAGAGGGGAGCTTGAGCGCCCTGAAGACTCCATATCAGGAATCGCAGGCCCATCCCAATGCGGTCCTTGGCAGCATCGTCGCGGTGCAGGAACGATGGGACATCCCCGTCTATTTCCTCGACACCTTCCTCCTCGCCGAGGAATTCGTCGCCAGCATGCTCAGCAAGTACCACGCGCTCTGGTGGCTCGAAGCGAACGGGTACGAGCGGTGCATCATAGAGGGGGACATATAGGTATAGGTGATTTCCTATTGCAAATGCGACTACATGGCAACACAAACCCAGGATGATCGAGGACGCCGATATAAAAGCTCAACAGACACGCTTCATGACGGATAATACAGGTGCGTTACCGGTCATGCAGTTTTGCGTTGCAGGATCTTAACCTCGGCCTCGATGCGCCCTTTGAGTTTTTCTTTTTCAACCTCGATGTCGTAGCGGGCCTGCAGGTTAAGCCAGAAGCGTTCTGAAAGTCCGAAATAGCGCGAAAGCCTTAACGCGGTATCGGCGGTTATCGAGCGTTTTCCGTGAACGATCTCATTGATCCGGCGGGCAGGAACGCTTATGTCTTTTGCGAGCCTGTACTGGCTTATTTTCAGAGGTATAAGAAATTCTTCAGACAGGATCTCTCCGGGATGGACCGGTTCTATTGTTGCGCCTGCCATGTTTTCCTCCTTAATGATAATCAACTATTTCGACCTCGTGCGCGTTTGAGCCATGCCAGCGGAAGCATATGCGCCACTGGTCGTTTATTCTTATACTATATTGTCCCAGGCGGTCGCCTCCAAGTTTCTCCAGCTGGTTTCCGGGAGGCACCCTGAGGTCTTCCAACCTTTCTGCGGCATCCAGCACCAAGAGCAGCCTGAGGGCCTTCCGCCGGATATCGCCTGAAATTTTCGATACATGCTTTCGGGCAAAAAGCTTCTCTGTGTGCTTGCATCGAAAGGTTTTGATCATCTGACAAATAGTAACGCTATACGTTATTATTTGTCAAGCGTTACCATGCAGGAGAAATGAGTCATGGGGTCATTGGTTACAAAATAATTACAATTCTTGAAGCTAATGAGTTGTCGGTTTTTTTCAGATGTTTTGGTGGGTTGCTGCCGCTTATTTTGAAGGGATAATTGTGATTTTGATTGATGCAGCGCCGCCGGCGCCGAAACCGATAAATTCTCCGGCTGCGTTGAAGCTCACCGTCAGCTCAACCTCGCCGATATTGTATCGGCCGGTCATAAGGGTAGATATTTCGTCACACATACCCGCTATCTCATCTTTTGCCCTCTCGAACCCTCTTTTCAGGGCAGCCGCTGAGACTGTTTTTTGCTGTTCCTGCGGCAACGGCCTTTTATCGTTGGATGCAAATCCAAACTCTCTTTTCGGCCGGTCAAAGGAGGGAAAAGATTTTCCTTCCCTGTGTCCCCGTAAATCGCCACGGCTTCGATCTTCCTTCTCGGGCGTGCTTCTTGTCCTTCCTGGTGGAGTAAAATGTTCAGATGATCTGTCTTTGCGCCCGCGGTAAGCGTCAGCACTTCGGTCCGCCTTCTCGGGCAGGCCCTTTCGCGGCCTTTTCGGTGAATCCGATGGTCCTGATTTAGCTTCGTATCTATCTTTTCCGAATCGTTTGGGCATAGCGGCATAGTATCGTCTATTAGAGGCTGGTTTGCAAGGGAATAAAGAGATCGGAAGTTCATTGTCAGAAAATATTCCCCGGCATATGGCGTCCTTTGGTCCCGAACATGACATGGAAATGCATGATGGCAAGACCTGACCCCACGAGCTAATTCCGAAGAGGTGAATTCTACTCTTGAAGTGCACCAGGCTTCCTTTCGGCTGTATACAGGAGGACCTTGAAAATAGGGAAATACAGGGCAATTAAGGGTTCTCGTACCGCAACCTGCCGGGCGGATTTTTGTTGACTTGCCGCACCCGGCATATAACAATAAACGCATGGATTTCCGGCTGTCGAGACGATTGTACATCGTAACCCTGTTTAGTGCGATCTCTCTTGTATTGTTTTTTGGCGGCCTTTCATCTGCAGCCGATGTAAAACCTGTTCAAAAACCGGCTGCGCAGAAACCGGTCTATAAGATCGAGGTACTATCCGTGGATCCTTCGAATATCCGGACCGGGCCGGGACAATCGGTCATAGCTACGGTAAACGGGGCTTCGCTCGATAAGATAACACGGGTATTAGTGCTTCTGGGAAATTCGGAAACAGGGAGCATCAAGGCAACCCTCGGAACGGCATCCGCTGCGGTCCGGCAGGTCACGTTTCGCGTGGCGCGCGACGCGAAGCCCGCGAAATACCAGGTCCGTGTGACAGGCGGGAACCAGACAGTCACTATCCCGGCGGCCATTTTCAGTATCGAGGTTGTCGGGCAGCCTCAAAAACCTGTTGTCTCGGGATCTACCCAGCAAAAACAAACCGCAGTTGGTCCCGGCACAGCATCCAGGCCGACATCGGTTTCCGGTGCCGGCAGTACTCAGGCCCCGGCTTCGGGGGGCGCCTCGCAATCGACGTCACCCGTTTCCGGAACTTCGGGCACAACATCGGGGCCCGCGGCGACGAAACCCGGTACGTCAACAACAGGCGACTTCAAGCCGATCGTAATAAATACGGAGAAATTGACAGCTACTATAAAGCAGGCGGGGCCCGCGCTTGAACCAAACCAGCCCGTTGATATCAGGACCGAGAAACTTACGGCAACGATAAAAGAAACCGCATCCTCCCTGAAGCCAGAGGAACCCGTTGTTATAAATACGGATAAATTGACTGCGACCATTAAAACAACTGATGCAGGCTATTGAGGGACCAATACAGAATGTTTACATTAAGGTGGAAAATATGAAAAATATAAGACGGTTGGCAATAATGTTGTGCCTATGCTCCTTCGCGTTTATCCCCGGATTTACCACGGACCTTTTCGCAGTAGACCTGACGCTCAACGTCCCCGTAGAATTGGTCAATATGCCGAAATCCGTCACGGCAGGGTACGTATCATGCTCAGCGTATGGGGCCGACCGTGTTCATAACGTAGTGAACAACCAGCAAAGACTGGGTGATGGAAATTTTAGTTTTAATATCAAGGGGAATTACAGCGGCATCGCAAAAATTGTTATCAAGAATGAGATCCCGAACCCCCCCAAGGGGTTGGCATATAACTGTTTATTATTTCTCATGGATACGGATATGCCTGCGAGCAAACAATCCGCGTATCATGCTGCCGGCAACGTTTTGAGCAGATACGCCATCGATACATCCAAACCCCTCAAGTATGAGGTTAAAGGGATCAGGTAATATCGTCTGCGCCTTTGAATTTCTAAAGCACAAAGAAAACGCTGCCGCGCCGAAGCGAAATTATCTCGATAGTCTTGCCCGCCATCATAGTGAGCCCGGTTTTAGTTAATTCGGCGTTCGCCCAACTTTCCTGCAGTGATGTCAAGCACGGCAATCCGAACCATCATGAAAGGCAGATTCCACCAGCGTCATCGTGTTAAAGTAGAAAAAGGGGGATAGCAATATTTCACTGACTTTGCTAGAATGATGTATCGTTCACGTTCACGTTCACGTTCGTTTTCTGACTTCACTGTTTCGTTCTCTTTTACGTGCTCGATCTGGGGTATTCATACTATTTGTCTTAAAGATTCGCTTCAATCTTAATAAAAGGGGGATGTATATGGAAAATGTGAGGAAAGGGAAACCGGGAACACCTGGAACAACTTCGGCAAACCAGTTCATCGACACCATGACGCTTGTCAATAAGTCGTATGTCTACGAATTCGCCAGCGAGGCGTATTGCGTGGACCATGGGAGGAAAAAGAAGGATGTCGTTGGACATTCCGTTGCGCATGTGTTCGGTGAGGCAAATTTCAAGAGAATTATCAAGAAACACCTGGACCAGTGTTTCGCCGGGAACGTTGTCAAGTACGAGAACTGGCTGGACATTCCGGGAGAGGAACCCAGGTTTTACCGCGTCAGCTATTCGCCTTATTTTGATGCCAAAGGACAGATCACGCATGCAGTTGTGTCTTCAGTGGACATCACAAGCGGCAAGAGAGAAGAGGAATCGCTTGAGAAAAGCCACGCTGCATTTAAAAATATCCTTCAAAATATGCATTATGGACTTTTTACTTTCGACACCGAAGGCAAATTCACTTTTATTAATGATATTCTTGTAAAGAGATCCGGGTATCCCCGGCAGTGGTACATTGGGAAAAGCCTTTTCGATGTTGTTCGTCCGGAGGAAAGGGAGAGTGTTAGAGAACATTTCAAGGCCACTGTCCGCGGTGAGCAGGTGGAACCCTACGAATTTGGCTTCAAGAAAGCCGCCGCTGATATAGCGTGGGCCTATATCAGCACCACCGCCATTCGTGACGGCGGTAAAATAGTCGGGGTCCTGGGGGTCGTTCTCGATGTTACGAAACGCGTGAAATCCGATCATGCACTTGCAATGAGCGAAAAGAAATACCGGACTCTTTTCGAGGATTCGCTCGATGCCATTTTTGTCACCGACGAAAAGGGACGGCTGACCGATGTCAACCCGTCCTTCCTTAAACTTTTCGGATATACCAAGGAAGAAGCGCAGAAAATGCGTGCGATCGACGCGTACGTCAATCGTGATGAATGCAAGCAGTATGTGAAGGTGATCAGTGAACAGGGATTTGTGGATAAATTTACAGTGAAATTGAAGAGGAAAAACGGGTCGATCATGGAATGCCTTCTCAACGGGACGCCGTTGCGCGGTCCGGATGGTAAAATAACGGGCTACCAGGGCGTTGCCAGAGAAATAGACAAGCGCTAGATAAATGAATAGCGGGGCGGGGTCTGCTTTCGACCATTCATTTAGAATGATTACGTGCAAGGCCCGCTCCAATTCTTCAACTGCCTTTGATGAATATGAATAAATTAATTCGATTGTACCGGATTATCGCTTTTTCAATGTTATTGGTACTTCTGTCTATATTTATTTCAAGCTGTGAAAGCAAGTATAAAGATCTGGACCTTACCGCCTATCAATACCGCGACACAAAAGATCTTCTCAAGTTTGTTTATGACGCTTCATTGGTCCTTAAGAAGGGCGGCTTGAAAAGCTTGAAACATTTCCAGAAGAACCGTCGACTTTACCTTACGCCGGACCGTTACCTTTACGTCTACGATATAAACGGAACGAATGTCTTTCACGCAGGGATGCCGCATCTCGAAGGTAAAAATCTTTGGAATATCACAGATAAAAACGGCAAAAAACCAGTACAAACGGTGATTGCCGCCTTGGCTGATCCAAACAATCCACACGCCTGGGTCCATTATTCCTGGTGGGAGCCGGGTAAATTCTATCCGATCCCTAAATCATCCTGTCATTTTAAAGTTACAACCCCCGAAGGCAGAGTGTTGTTCGTTGGCGGGGGCTTGGATTATCCACATGAAGAAAAAGAATTTATTAGAATTACAGTCGATGGTGCAGTTCGATTAATTGAAGTAAAAGGCGAATCCGCGCTTTCCGAGATAGCAAGTCCTGTCTCTCAATACAATTTTCGCGATGTGAAAGTGTTTGTTTTTACCCGGACCGGAAAACTGCTCATATCTCCTGTGATGGGCGATAGTCTTACTGATTTGAAACTGCTGGATTGTGTCGATGAGATGGGCCATAAACCATTCGAGAAGGCGCTTAAGAGACTGAAAAATAATAAAGATGCAGTTTGGGAGGTCTTTCTGGCTAAAAACCGATATGAGCGGGTACTTATCAAGAAGGCTTTATACTTGCGCAAAACATATATCGCCGGCGAGGCGATCTATGTTGGCGCAATAACCGACCTTCCCCAACCACCTGGATAACTGGGGCTACGAATGGCAGACAATAAACATTACGAGTATTCCGTAAACGAAGTACCCCCGCTGGGGCATTTGTTGTTGTCGGCATTTCAGCATGTTCTCATAATGATCGTTGCTATCGGCATACCTGTAATTTTTGCCGGCCAGATCAACGAAACGCCGGAATTTACGGCTACCCTGGTAACTTTTTCAATGCTCGCCTCGGGTATCGGCTCGATTATGCAGGCTTTACGACTGCCCTTTTTGGGTTCCGGCTATTTATGCCCGAATCTCTGCGGTCCTTCTTTTTTGAGCCTTTCGCTTTCCGCAGCGTGGATCGGCGGTTTGCCCCTGATGCGAGGCATTACCATCGTGGCCGGTTTGGTCGAGATTTTACTTGCGCCGGTAATTCAAAAGCTTAAGAACGTATTCCCCATATATATTGTCGGACTTGTTGTTGCTCTGGTCGGAATCAGTATTATTTCAATTTCGATAACATCGTTTTTTGGCCTTAGCCTCCAAAGGGACGCCATATGCAATGCAGATATTTTAATCGGCACTGTTTCATTATTGATAATGATCTTCTGCAATTTGTGGGGGAAGGGATTTGTTAAGATCTATTGTCTCATTATTGGCATGTTCTCGGGGTGGATCTTGGCCCTGACAGTTGTTCCCGAGTATTGGTACAACCTTCTCCTGCTCAAGAATAGCCCGCTTTTTGCCTTGCCTCAATTTAATACGCTTCTTCATCCGATCACATTGCGCCTTGATCTCCTCGTTCCCCTAATTGTTATCGCAATAGGCAGCACTTTGAAAACCTTTGGCAATCTTTTGGCTGCACAGAAATTCTCGGAGCCTGAACTTGACGAGGTTAATTACGTGCCGATCCGCAACGGTATTGTAGCCGATGGTGTGGCGACCGCTTTATCGGGATTGCTGGGCGCCATGGCAGTTGACACATCTTCAAGCAATATCGGGTTAGCCGGAGCTACCAAAGTGCTCAGCAGATCTATCAGCATCGTAGCAGGTGTGATCTTTATTGTACTTGCATTTTTCCCGATGCTGACAAATGCCCTTGCACTTATGCCAAAACCCGTTCTTGGCTCCGCGCTCATTTTTAGCGGATGTTTCATGATTTGCGCAGGTTTAGGACAGATGCTCTCCGAAAATTGGGATCCACATAAGACCTTCGTGGTTGGCATTGCATTATTTTTTGGCCTGAGCACCGCTTTTCTCCCCTCCCTCTACGCCCGATCACCACAGATCATACAAACATTTTTTACCGATCCATTGCCGACAACAACAATTCTTGCCGTCATACTGCATCAAATTTTCCACCTTGATGTAGCTTATAAAAAAATAAGAAATGCTTTTAAAGCCCGGAAGAAGCTTTCGTGATTCGGGCATTGTGTTCCAATTTTCATTTGTTTAAAACAGAGACGGCCCGGGTGACGTTGCCTACTGCTTTGTTCCCGTCCGACCGGTATCGGTCGTCTGCCGGCTCACTTCAAAAAGTCGGAAAAGCCATATGTCTTGGGGCTTCCCTTCCATGTGAACGTTCCATTTGAAAGCTGCCATAAAGCAAGCCCAAGAAAGACGATGCCTGCGGCCAGGAAGACCGCGCTGACCAACCGCACCATAACAGGCGGCGAATCACGCCATGCAGCTTTGCCCCATCGTGTCCGCACGAGCCACTCAGGGGCAGTGGTGCCTTTGTAGGCCATGATAGTCCACACAATAAGGAACCCAAAGAAGAAAGTAAATCTCAGATATTCATTGATAGTCATGCTCAACACGAAGATGCTCCCAACAGTTACTATGACACAGACTACGATCTATGAAATACTAGTAGTTACCCTGTGGGCAGTCAACAGAAATTTTTTGTCTCGCAGGCTTGTTCGCAATAAATTGGGGATGTGACACTTCGCGGGCATCCGGTGTAAAGATGTAGATATTTCCCTTAACATTCGATGGAAAGAAAAAGAAATAGACTGGGTTTTCTTAAAAAAGTAATATATTAAAAATCTTTTCTTTGACCAATATAATCCCAAGGGAGGGCGACATGGCAAAAACGGTATCGGATAAGAACACAAAAACCGAGATCATTGAGGCCTATAACGAGGTTCTGGCACAACTCAAAGATCAAAAGGCATTGAACCGGCAAGCCGCGTAAGTAAACAGCGTCCTTTGGAGTTCCGAAAGACATCCGGAACGGTTCAAGGGCGGGGTGCCGAAAGCAACCCAGGCACAATCCAGACACAATTTCATGAAATTCGCAACAGAAGCCAAGGCTGAACAGCCCGGTTCACAAAGTGAAAACGCCATGCAACGCCCTGATATCAATAATAAATGGCGGAAGTGCATGGGAATCTAACGCGTCCGGAAATCTCGTCACCGGCAGGTGGCTACAGCCGGTTATTATCTCTTGATTTGTTCCGGAGGGTGGGGAATAATCCTATTGCAAAAAGACATAGAGATAGGTAAGAAACTATGGCATGAGTCATCTGTCCTGCACAGATTAAATACACACAACCTGAGACGCACAGAATGAAGGGATGGAGTTATTGACAACTTCTAAAGACAATAATCCTCATGATGCAAAAAGTGAATTAATCGTCCTGATCCACACAGAAGGCCTGGAGCTTGACTGGCAGGAAACAGATGAAAAACTGGATGCCGGGCAGTTTCATTTTCAGAAGGATTTGTATGATCAATTCCGGGAGCATCCATATAAAGCTATTTTCAGTCTTGGCTTTACGGGACTGTCCGTACCTGTGCCGGATTCAGTCCATTTCCTATACATTACGGCTTCTGTCTTTGTTAAAGCTCTTTCACAAAAACCGGACATAGAGTTTTTGAGAGAAAAAACCGTTGTTGAACCGGAACCCGAAGAGATTGAGCATATCTTACATAGTGTGCCTTACATGAATGGGGTGGAATACCTTAATCGGGAATGGATTAAAAAGATATGGAACAGGCTGCAAGATGTTTTTAAGGAGGAAATCAGGCATTACACGGGACGCGTCGCAGATTATTTTGCTTCACTTAGCCCCTATGTGCATACCGTGGGGCGCATATTTTTCCATCTTGTTGAAAGCAAGAAGGAGGATTACCCCTTTGCTTTTCTTGCGACCTATTCCTCCATTGTTTCCAGCGAGGGAAAGCCAAAGCATCTGCCGCTCAAAAATGCACTGGTCGAATATAAGGGCGATAATAAAAAACTATTGGAACTGCTGTCAACCGTTAACAAGGCGTCGCAGAAAAGTACTTTTATCTCTGAGCTTGTTGATTCCGGAGAGATATTTCACCCGATTGGCCTGACAGGCAATGAAGCGCATACCTTTCTCAAGGAAATACCGCTATACGAAGAAGCCGGTATCCTCTGCCGCATTCCAAACTGGTGGAAAAACAGATCAAATTCCCTGAGGTTATCTGTCAAAATCGGCACAAAACCGCCTTCGCAATTGGGATTTGATGCTCTTGTCGATTTTAATGCCCAACTGTCTATTGGCGACGACAAAATAACAGCCGGCGAATTGAAAAAATTGCTGGCGGAAACAGAGGGTTTGGCTTTTATAAAAGGCAAGTGGGTAGAGGTAGACCACGAAAAGCTGAGAGAAACCCTGCAGGCATATGAGCAGGCACAGATACTTATGAGCAAAACGGACATGAGCGTGCTTGAAGCCATGCGGTTTCAATTAAACCCGTCGGCAATGCTGAAAATACCGGGGAATGCCGGTGAACTTGAGGTGACAAACGGCGAATGGCTGGATACGGTTGTTTCCAAGCTGACACACCCTGAGGGCATAAAATCAGTTTCGATCGGAGAGAGTTTTACTGCCAGTCTGAGAACATATCAGGAAAGGGGGCTGGCCTGGCTTAATTTTATGAAAACGCTTGGCCTGGGAGCTTGTCTTGCAGACGATATGGGGCTTGGAAAAACCATTCAGGTTATCGCCCTTCTCAATCATATAAGGACTCAAAAGCAGGAAAAGACGCTTCTCATTATCCCGGCGTCACTCATAGGAAACTGGGTAAATGAAATAGACAGATTCGCGCCTTCGCTCAAATACTATGTTTTGCATCCTTCTGAAAACAATGCGGCTGCAATGGAAGAGAAAGAGTTGACCGGGCGGTACGATGTATTTATAACAACTTACGGTATGCTCCCGAGATACGGTTGGCTGAAGGAAGTGACCTGGAATACGCTGGTATTGGACGAGGCCCAGGCAATTAAAAACCCGGGCACAAAACAGACAAAAGCCGTAAAGCAAATAAAGGCGGCCTACAAAATTGCAATGACGGGTACACCCATTGAAAACCGGCTTTCAGACCTGTGGTCATTATTTGATTTCCTGAACAGAGGGCTTTTAGGCAGTCCGAAGGAGTTTACGGATTTTACCAGGAGGCTGAAGGAAAACCAGGAGGGTTATTCGCGGCTAAAGAAGGTTGTCGGTCCGTTTATATTGAGAAGGCTGAAAACAGACAAAACTGTAATTACAGACCTGCCGGAAAAGATAGAAATGAAGACATTTTCAACATTGACCAAAAAACAGGCGGCGCTATACAATGCACACGTCACAGAACTTAAAACGAGGCTTGAGTCGGCGGAAGCGGGTATTGCACGAAAAGGGCTGATTCTTTCTTCCATTATGAAATTCAAACAGATATGCAATCATCCGGATCAATACCTTGGACAAGCCTTTTATGCCGAGGATGAGAGCGGGAAATATATAAGGCTGCGTGAGATCTGTGAGACCATTTATGAAAAAAGGGAGAGGGTCCTCGTGTTTACACAGTTTAAAGAGATCACGGAGCCTTTGAAAGAGTTTCTTGAGACTGTATTTCACCACAAAGGACTGGTTTTGCATGGAGGGACGCCGGTGACGAAAAGGCGGGAAATCGTTGAAAGGTTTCAAGGGCAGACGTATGTGCCGTTCCTGGTGCTCTCCATCAAGGCCGGAGGCGTTGGCTTGAACCTTACAGGCGCGAATCATGTTGTCCATTTCGACCGGTGGTGGAATCCGGCAGTGGAAAACCAGGCGACGGACAGGGCGTTCAGAATCGGCCAGCAGAAAAATGTTATCGTGCATAAGTTCATTACAAGGGGCACAATCGAAGAGAAGATAGACTTGATGATAGAGGAGAAGACCAAACTGTTAAAGGATATAATTCCGGACGTCCAGGAAAACTGGATTACCGAAATGGATAACGGGCAACTAATGGATTTGTTCAGGCTGGAATCAAGGTAAGGGGAAAGTTTGATATGTCATATTACGACTTTTTCAAATATGTTTCGGTGGCGGAAAGGAAAGTACGCAACCGGAAAGCGATTGAAAAGCTAAGAAAGAAGTATCCTGACATTGCGCCTGTGGAAATAAGCGGAAATATACTTGCTAAAACATGGTGGGGAAAGGCATGGGACGACAATCTGGAGAGCTATTCCGATTATGCAAACCGCATGGGCAGAGGGCGCAGCTATGTTCGACATGGTGCGATCCTTGACCTTCAGATTGCTCCGGCCAAGGTAACTGCTATTGTACAGGGGAGCGAGAAAAGACCTTACGAGATCAATATTGCGATTAAGCCGCTGGACAAGGATGCCTGGGAGAAAATTACCAAGGCCTGTGAGGGTAAAATCGAGTCGCTGCAGGAATTGATAGAGGGCCGGTTCCCGAAAGCCCTTATTGAATTGTTTACCGCCAAAGGGAAAGGGCTTTTCCCGGCGCCAAAGGAAATTACTCTGGATTGCAGTTGTCCGGATTATGCGACCATGTGCAAGCATGTGGCTGCAGCCCTTTACGGAGTCGGCGCCAGGCTGGACGAAAACCCCGCGTTGTTCTTTATTCTGCGCAATGTAAATATAGATGAGCTTGTTTCAAAAGCGATTGCGCAGAAGTCAGAGACCCTCCTTAAGAAATCC
>CAIQJW010000128.1 GCA_903872255.1 uncultured delta proteobacterium
AGCCGGCATACAGTCCGATAGATACCCGCCAGCCTTACGCTGCGCCCGATCCTAATTTCATCGCAAGGTACGGGCAGCAACCTACTCCGACGCAGCAGCAGCCCGCCGGCGAATGGATTGTTGTACCGGCCCAGCAGATAGGCGGCACATGGGTCCCCGCCCACCGCATCTTCGTACCGAATTCATAAAGACCGTTCTTATCTGTCGACAAGTTCCTGAAAGCATGGGCTTGAGCGGATGTAATCGAAGTCTTTCTCGTTTGTAAGGAACCGGGGGTCTTTCAGTCTACCTGTATCAAGGGCAGCTTTTATCCACCGGCATGCCTCGGGCGCGTTTTTGCGCAACGATTCCACCCTCGCCAGGAACATCATGGACGCCACCTCGCCCTGCTTTAATTCCATGCACTTTTTGATATCGGCGGCCGATTCATCATACCGCTTCAGGTCCTTGTAGAGCACCGCCCTGGCGAAATACGGGCCCGGGTTATCTGGTTTTATCGCTATTGCCTTCGTAAAATCTGCCAGTGCATTATCGGGTTTACCGTCGAAAATATACATCATGCCGCGCTGCGAATAGAGAAGTACATCTGATGGATTGATCGCGATCGCCCGTCCCAGGTCTTCTATGCCCTTGCCGTATTTTTTCTGGGCGGCATAGATCTCGGCCCTGCCCTGATATGCCTGCCAGAATTTGGGGGCGACTTCTATCAGCCGGTTATAGTCCGCGATCGCTTCGTCGTAATACCCCGTTTTCTTCTCAATAAAAGCTCTTCCCAGCAGGCTCAAGAATTCCTTTGGGTTTAGATTTATCGCTCTCGTATAATCATCCAGTGCTTTCTGGTTCTCATTCAGCGCGGCGTATGCGTTTCCCCGGAATGTAAGGCTCCGGGCGTTATTCGGGTCAAGCTCGATAGCCCTGCCGAGATCCGTCAATGCCTCTGCGTATTTGCCCTCAACGTACGAAAGCATGCCGCGATGCTCAAATGCCGCCAGGTTCAGGGGGTTTATCTCTATCGCTTTCGACAGGTCCGCCCGCGCGGCCGCGTAATTTCTCTCCTTTTCATATGCCTGGGCACGTCCGACATACGACAGGTCGCTCGCAGGATCAAGTGCGATCGCCTGACCAAAATCGCTCTTCGCCTTCACCGTATCTCCCATGCCCTTATGCGCAAATCCCCTATATGTATATATATCGGCCAGCGCAACCTTCGACAGGTTCCCTGCATTGATCGCGGCAGTACACGCGGCAACTGCCTTGTCGAATTGACGGCTTAATGCGAGGTCCTTACATCCTTCAGCTGCATCTGACGGAACTGCCGCACAGAATACGATAGCGATCACCGAAATAAATACCAGACCCAATGCCCTAATAATTCCGTGAGACATAACCGAAACCTCCTTCAACTGTGCATACCTTGCATTAACCCGGCTGAATCTCAAGTATCACGCTCAAAAAAACTTTTGTCCGCACCGCCGCCCGGCGCAAAGATACCGGCACAGATAACATCTGATGGACACAACGCCGCTTAAGCGGTCTAACCGATCTTATATAGAGAGATATTTTTTGCTGAGGATAGATCTTTCTGCGCCGGTCTCTTAGCCGAAGATACCCACGGCCTTCTGCGCCATGAGCACGAAAACCTTCGGAAAAATACCCATATACAGAAGGGCCAGTATACAGATGACCATAACAAGCCCGTACTGAGGTGCCCGGTCAACAGCCCCTTCATCGCCGACAGGATCTTTGAAATACATGTACACTATAACCCTGAGGTAATAGTATGCTGCCACGACACTGTTCAGGAAGCCTATAATGGCGAGCCAGTAGTATTGGGCCTTTACCGCAGTAGAGAAGACGTAGAATTTGCCCATGAAGCCGGCAAGCGGCGGTACCCCGGCCAACGACAAGAGGAAAATGCACATGCACAGGGCTATAAAGGGATGGCGGGCACCGAGCCCCGTAAAGCTGTCGAGCTCGCTAGAGTTGTCACCTTTCTTCTGTAATACGATAATGGCAGTAAACGCCCCGATATTCATGAATGAATACGCCATAAGGTAATACAGCATACTCGATGCCTGAGCCCTATCGCCCGTGATGAAGGCAACGAGGATATACCCGGCATGGGCGATACTGGAGTATGCGAGCATCCTCTTGATATCACGCTGGACAAGGGCGGTGATATTCCCGATGGTCATGGTAAGCACTGCAAGGATCCATATGATCCCCGACCATCCGAACTGGAAAGGAATAAATGCTGTGTAGAAGATCCGTATCAGGGCCCCGAATGCCGCCGCCTTTACGCCTGTCGCCATGTATGCCGTTATAGAGGTCGGTGCGCCCTGGTAAACGTCCGGTGTCCACATATGAAAAGGCACCGATGCGATCTTAAACCCAAAGCCGACGAGAAGCAAACCAAGGCCGATGATAAACATTGCCACCGAGAAGGGTTGCTTCATTAGGAAGTATCTTTTCAGCTCAACGACATCAATTATTCCGGTCGATCCATAGATCATGGACATACCGTACAGCAAAAAACCGGTGGCAAATGCGCCCAGGAGGAAATATTTCAAAGCTGCCTCGACGGATGTGATGTTGTTCCGCAGAAAACCGCACAGGATATATATAGAAAGTGACATTACCTCGAGCCCGATGAAGATCGTTATAAAGTGATGCGATGACGTCATGACCATCATCCCGAGCACGCCGAACATGAGAAGCGAATAGTATTCGCCCGAGCCGATCTCCTCCCGGTCCGCGTACCTGAGGGACACAATAGCCACCAGGATAAGGATAACGAGGAACAAGCCTTTAAAGAAGGTCCCATAGTTATCTATCGTATACAGCCGGTTGAATACATCGAGGTTCGTTCCCCACATGTTCACTGTGAAATAAAGGGCCAATAATGACCCGACCACACAGAGCACACCGGAGATCTTTGACGCTACGGGGCCCCTCGTGAAGCCGCCTATTAAAAGCAGCACAAGTGCAAACCCGGTAAGCAATATCTCGGGCATGATCAATCCAAATTCGCTGGCAGGTATTAAAGCGTCCATTAATGAGACCCCTATCTCGTCATATTCGTATTTGTTGTATCTGCGGCCACTTTTGCCGCGCCGATTGCACCAGGTTCAAGCATTCTAGCCTGGACATTCTTGTTCTTGACAAGGCTCAAATACTCGGTCACCGACGTATCCATTTTATTGAAGAACATCTTCGGGTAGATACCCATCAGAAGTATGAAAAAGACCATGCAGCTAAGGATGGCTATCTCGCGTCTGTCAAGGTCCTTAAGGTTTTTGTTGGCTTCGTTCGTGACCTGGCCGAACATAACCCTCTGGAACATCCACAGCATGTACACTGCACCAAGGATGACACCGGTTGTTGCCAGCGTTCCATAGACCACATTGCTCTTGAATGCGCCGAGGAGGATAAGAAACTCGCCGACAAAACCGTTCGTCCCCGGAAGGGCTATCGATGACAGGGTGATGATCATAAAAAATACCGCAAATATCGGCATTACCTTGGCAATACCGCCAAAATCCGAGATCATCCTCGTATGCCTTCTCTCATATATCATGCCAACGATAAGGAAGAGCCCGCCGGTAGAAATACCATGGCTGAGCATCTGGTAGATGCCGCCCTGTACACCCTGCATATTGAAAGCAAATATGCCGAGCATGACATAACCGAGGTGGCTTACGCTCGAGAATGCGATAAGTCTCTTGAGGTCAGGCTGCATCATGCTGACGATCGCGCCGTAAATGATACCGATCACCGCCAGTATCGACATCAGCGGTATCGCATCGATAGCAGCGGACGGGAAAAGCGGTATCGCGAACCGGATAAAACCGTATGTACCCATTTTCAAAAGAACGCCCGCGAGAATGACACTACCGGCCGTAGGCGCTTCCGTGTGGGCATCCGGCAACCATGTGTGGACCGGGAACATCGGCACCTTGATGGCAAATGAGAGAGCGAACGCTCCGAAAAGCCAGTACTGCTTCGCTAACGGCACACTCGCCTTATAGAGTTCAAGGACATTAAATGTATATATGCCGCTCTGGGCATAATAGAAGTAATACAGGTAAAGGATGGCGACCAGCATGAGAACGCTTCCGGCCATCGTAAACAAGAAAAACTTGATCGCTGCGTAGATGCGGTTCGGACCGCCCCATATACCGATAAGGAGGTACATCGGGATCAGCATCAGTTCCCAGAAGACATAGAAGAGGACCAAATCGAGCGCGCAGAGCGTTCCTATCATCGCCGTTTCAAGGAAGAGGAAGGTGATATAATATTCCTTGACCTTGTCTTCTATCGCCTTCCATGAGCACAGTACGCATATTACTGTAAGAAACGTCGTGAGCAGGACAAGGAGAAGGCTGATGCCGTCAATGCCGATAAAGTAGCTAATGCCCCAATCCGGGAACCAGTCGGCCTTCTCGGCAAACTGCATTCCTTTTGCCGTATTGCTGAACTTGTAAAAGAGCGGAACCGAGGCAAAGAGTTCGAACAGGGAGAATATAAGTGTCGCTGACTTGATGAGAAGAGTGTTCCTGCGGTCAACAAAAAGCAGGAGTACCGCCCCCAAGAGAGGGAAAAATATTAGAAAACTGAGTATTGGTATACCGAAAACTGAGAACTCCGTCATGTACGCACCTTTACAAGATTCTCGAAATAAGATAACCGATAACAATTATCGCGCCGAAGATGATCGCGAACGCATAGCCCTGCACCATACCGGTCTGCACCTTCCGAATAAGGCCGCCTATCCCTGATAATGCGCTGGCTAAATTGTTAATGATCCCGTCGATGATCAGTTCGTCGAAATAGTCCTTACAGAATTTGCCAAGCTTAAACAGGCCCCGTACGAATATGAAACCGTACAGTTCGTCAACATAATACTTGTTATGGACCAGCGTGAACAACCCGTGGAACTTCTCGACGAATTTCTTCGGGAGGTCCGGTTTCTTCACGTAGAAAAGCCAGGCGATGAATATGCCAAGAAGCCCGATGATGACGGCGCCTACCATGAGCATCATCTCCGTCCCGTGGTCGGCGCCTGTTGCCCCGCCGGATGAGGCAAAAGCGGTGCTTATAATATTGAACCCGCCGGCGTGCGCTGCAGCCGGTGCAGCATGGTGTCCGAACACCGGCTCAAGCCATTTCTCAATATGATTGGAACCGCCGAGCAGCGCGGGCACACCGACATAACCGCCAATAAGGCTGAGGACCGCAAGGATCATGAGCGGTACCGTCATGACCTTAGGGGATTCATGGATGTGATGTTTTACCTCTTCGTCCGCCCTGCATTCTCCGTGAAAGGTACTAAAGAACATCCGGAACATGTAGAAAGCGGTCATGCCGGCAGTGATGGCGCCGACAAGCCAGAACCAGATGCTGTTGTACTTGCTGAAGGCCATCCAGAGTATCTCATCCTTGCTGAAAAACCCTGATAAGCCCGGTACGCCTGCTATCGCGAGACACGCGATGAACGTCGTCCAGTAGGTGATGGGTATCTTTTTGCGAAGGCCGCCCATCTTCCTCATGTCGAGTTCACCGCTCATGGCATGCATGACGGAACCGGCTGCGAGAAAGAGGAGGCCTTTAAAGAAGGCGTGGGTCATGAGGTGGAAGACGCCTGCGGCATATGCGCCTGCGCCGACACCCACGAACATGTAACCCAGCTGGCTAACGGTCGAATACGCGAGGACCCGCTTGATGTCGTACTGTGCGGTGCCGATCGTCGCGGCGAAAAATGCGGTCGCGAGACCGACAATCGTAACAATAAGAAGCGTCGTCGGGGCGAGAACGTACAGGAAATTAAGGCGTGCTATCATGTAGACGCCGGCGGTGACCATCGTGGCGGCGTGGATCAAGGAACTGACAGGCGTGGGGCCTTCCATTGCATCGGGGAGCCAGATATAAAGAGGTATCTGCGCCGACTTTCCCGTTGCGCCAACGAAGAAAAGAAGCGTGATGACGGTTGCAAGCCCCGGTGCGATAAGGTGAGCATTAGCCTGAAGCTCGGAAAATTTCAATGTCCAGATACCCTGAGACCCAAGGAAACCGACCAGTGTGAACACGCCGAGCAGGAAACCGAAGTCGCCTATCCTGTTCACGATAAAAGCTTTCTTGCCGGCATTTGCGGCAGAGTCCTTCTCGTACCAGAAGCCGATAAGCAAATAAGAGCAAAGGCCGACACCCTCCCATCCCACGAACATAAGAAGGACGTTGTCGCCGGTGACGAGCGTCAGCATCATGAAAACGAACAGGTTGAGGTAGCAGAAGAAACGCCTGAACCCGGGATCGCCATGCATGTAACCGACTGAATAAATATGGATGAGTGAACCGACACCCGAAACGATAAGGCACATAATGATCGAC
>CAIQJW010000129.1 GCA_903872255.1 uncultured delta proteobacterium
ACTTTTCGCAAATAAGAATTTATCGGGCAACAATGTAGCATATACCATGCAAGATCTTATAAATAATGCGACAATACAGGGTGTTCAAAGTACGACTGTTGCGGAACCGGCTGTTACCGTCAGAATCTCCGGTTACGATTATGTTTTTACACTGGCCGGGGTATCACTTCCGACAACGGCTGGAACTATCACATGCACATCGGCACGTGGGGATGCAGCGAATTGCAACGCCCCCGTCTGGTAAGTTTCTAACGTAAACGTCATTGCAAACCCACTGGACGAAGCTTATTCGCCAGTGGGTTTTTGTTTTATCAAAATCATTCCCCATAATGTGATGAAAAAATTCCTTTTAAAACCGGTTGTATTAGTACTAATATAGAGAACACTTTCATGGAAACCATCCTCCTCACCGAAGACGACATAGCCCTCAGGGCGCAGATACGTTTTGCCCTTGAAGAACGTTTTGAGATCGCTGAGGCGGGAAACGTCGCTAAGGCCCTCAATGTCTTAAATACAGAGAAAAGAACCCTCGCCATCCTGGACCTGGGGCTGCCTCCCCACGAGGATACTCCCGAAGAGGGTTTGAGGCTCCTCCATCTTATTCTCGAAAATTTCGGTATCAAGGTCATCATTCTAACCGGCCAAAAGACCGAGAGCGCTGCACTCGAATCTATAAAGTCGGGGGCCTTCGATTATCTCGTGAAGCCTGTTTCGATGGAGCAGCTGATGTTCTCGATCGACCGGGCCATTTTATTTAGGGATACGGAAGAAACACTTTCAAAACAGGGTGTGACGAAGGTTAGCTTTGGGATTGAGGTAGGAAAGGGCCTTCAGCCCGCCCGGGAAGAAGCCGAAAAGAACGTCATCCTTAAAGTGCTCAAAGATACGAACTTCAATGTCTATAAATCCGCAAAGATTCTCGGTGTGAAGAGGGAGAGCCTTTACTATTTCATAAAAAAATTCGGTTTCAAAAGGGAAGACATCGATGCTGACTCTTAGACTCCTTGAGTCGATGTACCTTTTCTTCCTGGTGGCCGGTGCGGTAGCACTGGTCATTCTTTTTTATCTGCGGTATCTGACCAACCGCGCCTTCAAGGTCCAGCTGCGAATGGTGGATGCCAACAAGGAATGCAATTACGACATAGCCCTTTTCCTGCCGAGAGTCAACGACCTTGTGAAAAAAGCGGAGATCGAGGAAATATTCTACGAGATAAGCTACGGTGAAAGCACACTTTTGAGGCCGGGGCCTCAAAAAAGACGTGCGATCACGCGAAAGGTCGCACGGCCGGATTACTCGATAAGCCTGGGTATCGTTACTTTAAGCCCCCGGGGCTACCAGAGATATATTTACATGATCATTTTCGAAACGCTGTTCCTGCTCATCGAGATGGATATCCTGATGAAGATAAAGGTTGCCAACGAGGCGTTGTATAATTTTTCAAAACTTCAGGCATTCCTGCTTCATGATGTGAAGAACGTGACCCAGTTCATCAAGGGGCTTATCTATAATATCGACCGGATAAAGGGGCCGGAGCGCGAACATAAATTCATCGATTATTTAAAGGAATCAGCCCCGGCACTCAGCGTCAGGACGGATAAGATATTGTCCACGCTTCAGATGGGTTCGGAAAAAGACGAGGAAGGCGAAGGACAGGAGGTCGATATCGCACGCCTTACGAAAGATCTTTTTGCCCTTTACGACATAAAGGGTGAAGCCACAGGCCTGGGGAGCATATTTACCCAGAAGCACAAAATGGTGACCGTTCTTGATAATATCATAAAGAATATTCGCGATAAATCGGCGCGCGAGCCGGGGATCGAATGCTTTGCATTTGTCCGTGAAGAAACCGGCATAATTACGGTCGTCATATACGATACGGGCAGTCCTATCAAGAATATTGGGAGGATGTTCGAGCCCTTTTACACGACGAAAGAATCAGGGCTCGGCATCGGGCTTTTTCAGGCGCGGCATATTGTAAAAAAACTTGGCGGGAACATGACGGTAGCGAATACCGAACGGGGCGTAGAGTTTACCGTAAGCCTGCCGAAGGGAATAGCATCCGACAATGCCGAACCGGCAGTTGACGCCCCGGCGGATTAAACCACGGTTCAGGGGCTGTGTGGCAATTCCTCGTCTACCATCCAGAGTGGGTATATCGTACTTGGCGGCTCTGTCGCAATTCCCCCCTCGTTATCCCGGGCTTGGAGGCTCTGTCGTAATCCCCCCCACTCCGTCACCCCGGGTCAAGAGACTGTGTCGCAATCCCCCTAAGTCCGTCATTCCCGCGAAAGCGGGAATCCAAAAGTCAATTAATTAAGTGATGTGTCCCAGGAATTACCGGAATGTTTCATATATAAAAAAGTTATGCTAACAATTATCCCTATGATACAGATC
>CAIQJW010000130.1 GCA_903872255.1 uncultured delta proteobacterium
ATTACCTGGAACAATCCGAGATGATGGCAAAATTCCTGCGCATACTCGGCATCTCCCTTACCCTGATCTTTTCCCTCGGTGCGATAATCGGCGCAATGATAACGATGTATGCTGCCGTGGCCAACCGGATCGGGGAGATCGGCACATTAAGGGCACTCGGGTTCAGACGAACCAGCATACTGACCTCTTTTCTGATGGAGGCGCTTCTGTTGGGGCTCACCGGGGGCTTAGCAGGCCTCTTCTTCGCCGCATTCATGCAGCTCGTCACCGTCTCTACGGTCAATTTCCAGACATTTTCGGAACTTGCGTTCAGGTTCAGCATGACCTTCAGCATTGCCGTGAAGGCGCTTCTTTTCGCCGCCGTGATGGGGTTCATGGGCGGCTTCCTTCCGGCGCTCAGGGCTGCACACATGAATATCGTTGAAGCGCTGAGGACGAAGTGAATGGAAGGCAGCTGTTTTATTTGACTGGATACCGTATCTATTTTAACATTGAGCATCAAGCGGGCACGTTCATGAAAGGACCGGAATATCGAGATCTGCTTGAAGAGATATTAGAACTAAATGAAAGAACAAGGGGTTATCATAATCGACCCGGCCACGCGGGTCATTGAAGAACGAGGAAATTCATGAATAAGATCCTGATTGTTGACGATGACCCTGAAATACATAAACTGCTGAGGTTCCGGCTGATCGGGGAGGGTTACGGAGTATTGACAGCCATCGACGCCTATGGTGCGCTGCAGACCGCGCGCCGTGAAAAACCGGACCTTATCATCCTGGACATTATGCTGCCCGGTGGCGGAGGGCTCCATGCGCTGAAGAACATCAGGCTCATCCCGGATACGGCATCAATCCCCGTGATCATATTGACCGGGACAAGTGATGACGAGATCAAGCAGAAAATAATGGAGCACGGGGTTCAGGGTTACCTGATGAAGCCGTTCGAGTATGAAACGGTGAGCCGGACGATCGGCGAGCTTTTGAAAGATGCTCCCGGTCGGGTAAAACAGGAGATTAACGATGATCAAAAGCAAGGCAGGCTCCTGATTGTGGATGATGATCCCGACATAGTGCGGCAGCTCGGCCGGAAACTTACCGGTGAAGGTTATGAGGTCATCGTTGCGTCGGACGCGTATCACGCTATTCAGAGCATCCACCGGGAAAAGCCTGATCTCGTTATCCTCGACATAATGCTGCCGGGCGGAGGGGGCCTCCACGTTCTACAAAAGATCAGGATGATACCCGGTATTTCGGGCATCCCGGTCATCATCCTTACCGGTATGGATGATGAAAAGACGAAACAGAGGATAATCGACCAGCACGTTGACCATTATTTCCAGAAGCCGTATGACTACGCAGTGCTGAGCGATTCTATTAAGGACCTCCTTGAAACCGGGCGAAAACGGGATAGTAATGGAAAAAGATAGATCTGTTGTGCTTATCGTCCCGCTACTTGCCGGTCTTTGAGGCAAGGATCGCGTATTCAAAACCGTCGACAAGGGCGACGAAAGAGGCCTGATTAATATTTTCGGACATGGCGACAACACTCCAGATGTCCTCGCCATCAGAAAAGATAATGTTCACCTCGACGTTGGCTGCCGTGCCGGAGCGTGAATCATGGATGCGGGATGAAAAATCAACAAGCGATATCCCCTGGATAACGGGAAACATGGAAGACAGGGATTTTTTCAGGACATTCGCGAGGGCATCAACCGGTCCTACCCCCGTGGAAGCCTCGTGCATCTGTTTCTTTTTCGCTTTTATTATTACGGTCGCTTCAGGCCGAAGCCCGTCATCGATGAGCCGATAGGTCCCAACGATCTCGAATGGGGCCCTATAATCCTTTCTGGACCTCAGTATGTTGAGGTCCTTTGTCGCATCAATAATATTAATGAGTTTTTTCACTTCTTTTCCTCTTCGATGAGAAGCTTGTAATCGATGCTGTCAACAAGTGCGCGCCAGCTTGCCTCAATGATATTTTCAGACACACCGACCGTTCCCCAGGAACGCTTTCCGTCGCTCGACTCAATGAGGACACGGGTCGGGGCCCCAGTGCCTTCCCGGGTCGAAAGGACACGGACCTTATAATCGACAAGGTCCATGGTCTTGAGTTCGGGATAAAATGTCTGCAGGGCCTTGCGCAGGGCATTGTCGAGGGCATTGACGGGGCCCTTGCCTAGCGCCGCAGTGTGCTCCACCTTGTCGCCGACCTTTACAAGGATCGTGGCCTCCGTGACCGGCTGCGAAGTCTCCTTTTTTTCGACAATGATCCGGAAACCGATCAGTTCAAAGTATGACCTGTGAATGCCAAGCTTTTTCTTCATGAGCAGCTCGAGAGATCCCTCTGCCCCTTCAAACTGGTACCCGTGCATCTCCATTTCTTTTATTCTGCCGATGATCTCTTTTGCGAGATCCGGGTCTTTTTCTATATCAATGTTGAATTCCTTCGCTTTGTAGCGGATGCTGGCCTCGCCCGAAAGGTCCGAGATAAGGACGCGCTGCGAGTTTCCCACGAGATCCGGGCGGATATGTTCGTATGTTTCCGGGTTTTTCCGTATGGCGCTGACATGGATGCCGCCCTTGTGGGCAAATGCACTTTCGCCGATATAAGGGCGGTGTTTGTCCGGAATAAAATTGGCCATTTCGTCGACAAAGAGGCTAAGTTCCCGCAATCGGGCGATCTTTTCCTTATCGATGCCGGCATGCCCCATTTTCAATATGACATTCGGGATGATGGAGCAGAGATTCGCATTGCCGCAGCGCTCTCCATAACCGTTCACCGTCCCCTGGACCTGGGTGCATCCGGCCCTGACGGCCATAAGCGTATTGGCAACGGCAAGTTCCGTATCATTGTGGGTATGGATCCCAAGGCGCGTTTTTGCCACTTTCCCGATGTTCCGGGTTATATCAAAGATCTCGAAAGGCATCGTGCCGCCGTTTGTGTCGCAAAGGACCAGGACGTCGGCACCTGCGTCCTTTGCCGCGCCGAGCACGGCAAGAGCGTATTCGGGATTGCGCTTATACCCGTCGTAAAAATGTTCGGCATCGAAGAAGACCGTTTTGCCGAGATTTTTGAGATGGCCTATCGTTTCCGTGATCATTGTCAGGTTCGTGTCGAGACTGACCCTTAAGACATCGCGGACATGAAGGTCCCAGGCCTTGCCAACGATGGCAACGCAATCGGTCCCGGCATCAAGCAAGGCCTTCATGACGGGGTCGGCCCCCGGTTTGGCATTGGCCTTTATCGTACTGGAGAAAGCCACAATACGGGCATTTTTCAGGCTTAAATTTTTAACTTCCTTGAAATAATGGAGATCTTTCGGGTTGGAGCCAGGCCAGCCGCCTTCGATATAATGTATGCCAAAATCATCGAGTCTTTCCGTTATCCGCAGCTTATCGGTAAGGGTGAAGGCGATGTCTTCTGACTGGGCCCCATCCCTCAAGGTGGTATCGTAGAACTCTACCCTCAAGTCTCCTCCGCGACATCCTCGGCATCAAGACCGAAATTGTTGTGAAGCGCGCGCACGGCCAGTTCCCCGTACTTGCTTTCGATAACGCACGATATCTTGATCTCTGACGTGGAGATAAGCTCTATGTTTATCCCCTCGGCAGAAAGAACGGTAAACATCTTGGACGCGACACCGGAGTGTGAGCGCATACCCAATCCGACAATGGACACCTTGGCCATGTCTTCATCTATGGCAACCTTTGCACCCATGGATGTCCCGAGCTCATCCGTGATCTTGAATGCTTTTTTGGCATCGGCCTTTAGGACGGTAAATGTTATATCGTTAAAACCGTCATGGCTCACGTTCTGAACGATCATGTCAACCACTATATTCGCATCGCTCAGGGCGGTAAAGATCTTTGAGGCTATTCCTGGCTGGTCGGGGACCCTGTTGACCGTGATCTTGGCCTCATTTTTATTATAAGTAATACCTGAAATGACGACTTTCTCCATCATGACCGTTTCCTCCTTGCAGACAAGCGTTCCTTCCCCTTCAACGAGGGATGATTTGACCAGGATCGGGACATTGTACTTCTGGGCCAGTTCAACGGACCTGATCTGAAGGACCTTTGCCCCGAGAGATGCCATTTCGAGCATCTCGTCGTAGGATATCTTGTCGAGACGCCGTGCTTTTTCACATATGTTGGGATCTGTCGTGTAAACGCCGTCCACATCCGTGTATATTTCGCAAACGTCGGCTTTGAGGCCCGCTGCCAGGGCAACGGCCGTGGTATCCGAACCGCCCCTTCCCAGAGTCGTGATGTTGCCGCCTTCATCAACTCCCTGAAAACCCGGGACGATGATGATGTTGCCTTCGGTGAGTTTTGCGCGGATCGCTTGTTCTTCGACACTGGCGATCCGGGCGAATCCATAGTTTGAATCACTGACGATCCTGATCTGGTCTGCCAGGAGAGAGATCGCCTTGTGACCCATTTCAAGAAGGGTTATAGCGAGAAGAGCAGATGTGACCTGCTCCCCGGTCGAGATAAGAACATCGACCTCTCGTAAGTCGGGAAACTTCGCAATGTCGTGAGCAAGGTTGAGAAGACGGTCTGTCTCGCCTGACATCGCTGAAACCACGACGATGACATCCATCCCGCGCTTCTTGTATTCAATGGCGCGCCTCGCTACGTTTTGGATCCTCTGCACGTCCCGAACGGACGTGCCTCCATATTTTTGGACTACGAGCATGGTGAACCTCCGTGATTAAAATACGGATAACACAAGGAATTATGGGTCTTTTCTGCCGTCTTCACGGCTGTCAGCCTTGGCTTTCCTGCTTGATAATAACAATTTTTCGCTCCATTTCTCCAGTAATTTCTATATGTACCTCAATCACGCCTTCCCACCACGAAGACCGTTCGGCCCATTCCACGACCACTATCCCGCCTGCCAGAAATTCCTCGATATCGAGATCGGGAACATCACGGCTTTCCAGGCGGTACAGGTCGACGTGGCAAAGGGTCATATTGCCTTCGTAAACATTCATCAATGTAAATGTGGGACTGACGACATATTCCCAGTCGGGCACACGGATGCCCCGGGCCATTCCTTTGACAAGCTGTGTCTTGCCGGCGCCAAGGTCGCCGTAGACGGCGTAGAGCTGCCCGGCCTGTGCGGCGGAGCCCATCAATTCGCCTATTGCGATAGTTTCAGAGGGATCTTTCGATGTATATTCGATCTGTTCCATTGCGGATTTCCTCGATCGCACGGCCAAGCCCGATGATCAGGTCGAGCGCGAGAAGGTCCATGTCGGAGTTGTCCTCGACCCATGTGTCGGCCATATACCCGTGGAGGTACGCCCCCAGAAGGGTGCTCTCGACCAGTTTGTAGCCCTGCGAAGCGAGGCCCCCGACAAAACCGGTCAGGATATCGCCGCTTCCTCCTTTGGCGAGCGAAGGATTCCCCGTAGGGTTAAGAAATATCCCGCCGTCGGATGCCGCAAGGACGCTTGCCGCGCCTTTGAGAAGTATATTTATTCCCCATTCGGAAGCGAGCGTCCGGGCAATAGCGATCCTGTCGGCATTTACCTCCCCCGGGGTCTTGCCGATAAGCCGCGCCAGTTCACCCGGATGGGGTGTAAGGACCGCCTGCCTTTCAGTGTTTTTCAGGATATCCGTGAATCCCTGAAATGCGTTGATGCCGTCGGCATCTATCACGAAGGGCTTATCTATCTCCGCATACATCTTCCGTACAAGCTTCGTTACACCGTCATTCTGTGAAAGACCGGGCCCCATTATGATAACGTCCTTATCATGGACGAAAGACGCGATATCGTCGAACGATTCAGGTATAAAAAAACCTCTGCCGTCATCCCTTACGGGATAGGTCATTACCTCTGTCGTCTTAACTTCCAGGATGGGGTTCAATGTTTCCGGTATGATGAGTGTGACAAGTCCGGCCCCTATCTTCAGGGCCGCGAGCGATGCCATGTGCGCCGCCCCTGTCTTCCCGGGAGAACCCGCAATGACAACCGCATGTCCGAAGGACCCCTTATGCGATGAACCTTCCCGTGCCTTGAGGAAGCCCCTTAACATCTCTCCATCCGTAACCTCAGCGTCATAACCTGCCTTGCCTTCGACAAAGGAAGGGACGGAAATATCGATAACGGTCAACCGGCCCGAGTGTTTGGCCCCGGGGCCCATTATCTGGCCAAGTTTCGGGTATGCATAGGTAAATGTATGTTGGGCACGGACGGCGCTGCCGAGAACGTTTCCTGTGTTGCCGTCTATGCCCGAGGGGATATCTACGGAAATGACGGGTTTGCCGGATGCATTGACCGCGTCAATAATGATCTTCTCCATACCGCCGACAGGTTTGGAAAGGCCCGTGCCAAAAATTGCATCGACTATGATATCGGCATGCTTCAGGATGATCTCAAAATTTTCGGAACCGTCCGTCAATTCCACGATCTCCCCCGAGAGGGACGCATAAAGGTTCATGTTCAGCGCGGCGTCGCCCTTGAGATCGCTTCTGTGGCCGACGAGAAGAACACGCACCGGATGACCGTCGATCAACGCATACCGGCCGACGACGAAGCCGTCCCCGCCGTTGTTGCCGCGCCCGCATACAATGACGATCCTTTTGCGGTCATCGAGATACCTTTCTTTCATCAGCCGGTAAGTATTTCGCCCCGCATTTTCCATGAGGACTGCGGAGGGAATACCCCACGTTTCAATGGCGTATTTGTCATATTGTGCCATTCTCTGCGGTGAAAGGACCTTCATGTGCCGCCCCCTGTTTATTCTTTCAGCATTACTACAGATACCGCGTATGATCTTTCGTGCGAAATGCTGACATCATCGTACCGCTTGCCGTGGTACATGATGAAAGGCCTTCCGGATTCGCTGAGCACCTCGATATCCGTGAATGTGAGCCGCCGGCCCGATGCCTTCATGAACGCCTCCTTGGCCGCAAACCTGCCCGCGAGGGACTCTTCCTTCCGCCTCTTCTTCCCGGCATACCTCACCTCGGCAGGCGTAAACACCTTGTCAAGAAACCTTTCCCCGTACCGCTCGACCATCGCCGCGATACGGCGGATATCGACTATATCTATACCTATCATAATGTCATCGTAAATCGTAAATCGTAAATCGTAAATCGTTTATCAATATTTCCGCTAGAAGCGTTTTACTCTTCACGATTCACGCTTTACGTTTTACGATTTTATCAGTTCTATCATATCCCGAACCGCCCGGTCGAGGCCGACGAACAGTGCCCGGGCGATAATGCTGTGCCCGATGCTCAGCTCATTTATTTCCGGGATGACGGCGATCTCGCGCACATTATGGTAATGGAGTCCGTGCCCTGCATTGACTCCGAGCCCAAGTTCCCTGCCAAGGGAGGCGGCGCGTACTACCTTTTTAAGCTCTTTTTCGCGTATCCGGGATGTCCGGGCGTCTGCATAGGCACCCGTATGTATCTCGATCATATCGGCGCCGACGCTGGACGAGGCCTTGATCTGGGATTCTTCCGGATCGATAAAGAGGCTCACCAGAATACCGTGTTTCCTGGCCGCCCTGACAACTTTTTCGATCTTCGCCGCAGACCTTATGACATCGAGGCCGCCCTCTGTTGTAAGTTCCTGGCGTTTTTCAGGGACGAGGGTGATCATATCGGGCTTCGCCCGCTCGGCAATTTTGGTCATCTCGGGCGTAGCAGCCATTTCCAGGTTAAGCTTCGTTCTCACAACGTCGCTTAAGATCTTGAGGTCACGGTCCTTTATATGCCTGCGGTCCTCCCTTAAGTGTATTATAATGCCTCTCGCGCCTGCCATTTCGGCTATTCCGGCCGCATAGACCGGATCGGGATAGTTTACGCCCCGCGCCTCCCGCAATGTTGCAACATGATCTATGTTCACCATGAGTTCAGGCATCGTATACCCTCCGTGATATAAATATTCGATAACGCAATTGTTTACCTTACATCAACAGATGCCGGATTCTCTTTTCCACTGCGTTTTTTTAGTATGATCCTGACGTTATCAGGTTTCACGCTGGTTCGGTGCATATCTTCAAGATTGAATCCGACATTGACAATCTCTTCATTACGATGAAGGTCCCCGTTTATTGGCAGGGTCTCGATGCCGGTCATCTTTTCGAGCGATTTTCGCGGGCCTTCAACAAGAACAGACTGGGGAGTGACCTGGGTGATATCGTATCTTCCCCTCCATTTCCTGTCCAGTTTTGGCACGACCTTGAGGTTTTTCTCAATGATCCTTTCAACTATCAGCCGCAAGGTCCCCGGCCTCACATCTACGATCTCGATTCCCCTCGGGACATTTACGTTTGCCTTTGAAAAATTAAATACAGCCTCGCCTTCCTTTACCCCGTTCATATTGATGACAATGCTCACATCGCGGTCTTTCAAGTCCTTAAGCAGCGATACCCGGCCGCTGACCGTTACAAAGACGCGTTCCGGGTCCATCTTCGTTATCATCATATTCTTGGGAAGGTGGGCTATCGAGACGGGGATCGTCAGGTCTTTCTTCGGCTCGCCGATCTGAAAGACGACATACCACAGCATAATGGCAAGAACGAGGGAAAGGAGCTTGAGCTTCCAATCCTTGATCACATAGCGTTCGAGCACATTTTCCACTGCGATATCCCCTTATTAACCGTATTAACTCAATACCTCTTTGAGGACCTTTTTCAGTTCGTCGGTACCGATGTTTGAATGTATCTGGCCGTGCTGGGCATACGATATTATCCCCCGCTCCTCTGAAACGATGATCGAAACAGCATCCGTGACCTCGGTAATACCGATCGCTGCCCGATGGCGCGTGCCCAGGTTCTTGTCGATCTCATCCGCTGTCGTAAGAGGAAGCACACAGCCGGCTGAAACGATCCTTCCCTCCCGGATTATCAGTGCGCCGTCGTGCAAAGGCGATGCAAACTGGAAAATGCTGACGACCAGTTCGGCGTTTACCTCGGCATCAAAACGAACGCCCGCCTCCATGAACTCCTCGAGGCCCACTTCACGTTCAACGACAATAAGAGCGCCCA
>CAIQJW010000131.1 GCA_903872255.1 uncultured delta proteobacterium
ATGTCCAGCAGGGCAGGATCTATCCCCGGTAGCTCGGCAGTGAGAATATAGTCATTTTCTCCGCTCCACACGTTAATTGCCGGATGCTCCTGACCGACGGACTTCGGCATCCCCACAAACAGGCGGTTCATATCTCTCTGTAATCGTTTAATTTCCGGCAATAATCCCAACGTATCTCCCATTCGCCACATTCCTGGTATAAACATGCTGATGACCTCCTTTCTGATGTTTTCTAATTGTTGATCATTGCTCAGCGATTATCGTAACAATATGATATCGTTGAGCGTATCCTATTCGGCGATAATATAATCATAAACTATTCCCTGTCAAGGGACGACGCAGCGTAGGCAGAAAACGCTTGAGAGACGACTGCTTATCCCCATATATGATGCTTTCCCATTACGGAAGGGCTTGAATGAATGTTCTGTTCTCTTGTTGCTCGGAATGATAAGGAGGAAGCCAAAGTGGGGAATATATGAAGGAGTCATATTGTACGGAAAGATTGGCGTGGCAATTAGGGACGAACTGAAAAAATAGATTGCAGCCTATTCACCAGTACGATCGGTAATCATCAGTTCTGATCAATTCTTGGCACTCCACAGTTGCAGGTGGCTTCAATGACCAGCGCATGTTTTTTGGTGAAGCAGTTCGGGTTGAAAGCTGTTACAAAATCAAACCAGCCTCCCTCCTTGACTTCAATAAATTATGTGTAAAAAACTTCAGCCTGATGAAGGTTAACAATGTCTGGCTTCTATCCAGCTATCAGTCTTTGACCCGGTCGTATGCGGAGCTGGCCTCCTGTCGTTTCATGGGAGGGAAGACAAAAAATATTTCAAAGTGAATGTTGCTCCGCAACATAGTTTATAACTTCGATTACATTCATTATTTAACTGCTGCTTTATTATTTGCCCTGTATTCCCCCTGCATTCGATCCGTCATTTGCCCGATTATCGGGAATTTTTGGATGTTTTTGACCTCAAATTGCGTAAAAAAGGATTTAAAATATCAATATTTGTGCAATATTGGAAAAGCGTCGACATACTACGTTCAAAAACGTGTTTTGATCCTGCGCCGGCAAAAACATAGTGCTGAGGACTGAGGAAAACCATATCCCCGATAAATGCGCTCGGGGATGACAAAAAAAACACTCAGCACTTTGCACTTTTTTAGCTTACAAGCGGAATAAATCAGTATTCTTTGGTAAGCTTGTCGAGCTCGGCAAGCGAGAAGACCGGGCCGTCCTTGCAGACGTATTTCTCTCCGACATTGCAGCGGCCGCACTTCCCGATCCCGCACTTCATCCGCATCTCGAGCGATGTGATGATGTTCTCCTTCGAGAAGCCGAGCTCGAAGAAGACCGGCAGTGTGAACCGGATCATGATCGGAGGGCCACAGATCACCGTCACGGCGTTTTCGGAGCTCGGGGCGACCTCCCGGCAGACCGTCGGGACGAACCCTTCCCGGCCCTTCCAGTCCGCATCCCCTTTGTCCACCGTGACATTGAGGTTGATATCGTCCCGCTTCGCCCAAGCGGCGAGTTCGTCCTTGTAGATCAGAAGCCCCGGATTCCTTGCGCCATAGATCACGGTAATTTTGCCAAAACGGGAGCGGTTCTTCTCATCGATCATGTAGTTGATGAGCGAGCGGAGCGTCGTGAAGGCGAAACCGCCGCCGACGATCACGATATTCTTGCCGGCCAGGAAGTCGATCGGCCAGGAGTTCCCAAGCGGCCCGCGGACACCCATCACGTCGCCCACCTCCATCTCATGAAGGGTGGAGGTCACCACGCCCGCCTTCTGGACTGTAAACTCCAGATAACCGGGCTGGGTCGGAGAGGAGGCGATCCCGATGGGCGACTCCCCCTTTCCGAAGATCGAGAGTTCCGCAAACTGCCCCGGAAGATACCGAAAGGCCTCCTCATCCTCCTTCTTTTGAAAGCCGAAACGGAAGGTCTTGATGTCCTTTGTATCTAC
>CAIQJW010000132.1 GCA_903872255.1 uncultured delta proteobacterium
ACTTGTACTCTTTGGGACCGGTTGGGGCTTAACGGAAGAGGTTGTCGAAAAATGTGACAGAATGCTTGAACCCATCAGCGGCCCCGGTGATTACAATCACCTTTCCCTGCGCGTCGCTCTGGGTATCATATTGGATAGAATTTTTAGTCAAAGAGGAGGAAGCCATGAATGAAATGGTCGATCTGCTTGAAAAAGAGCATATGAGACTCGACCTCCCGGAGGTCGGGATAGGCGATAACGTGAAAGTCTATACGCGGATCTTTGAAGGGGAAAAAGAGAGGATCCAGATATTTGAAGGCGTTGTCATCCGCAGAAGGGGAGGCAACACCCGCGCCACGTTCACGGTTCGAAAAGTATCGTACAGCGTGGGCGTAGAAAAAACTTTTCCTGTTCATTCACCGCTTATCGATCGTATAGAAAGGGTCAGCAAGGCCAAGATCAGGCGTTCAAAACTCTTCTATCTGAGAAACCTGAGAGGAAAAGCGGCAAAACTGAAAGAAAAAAGGGACTAACGATACATATGATCTGCCGGCTGACAGGCCTGGTGGGCGGGATAGACGAGGCCGGACGCGGTCCCCTCGCTGGCCCGGTTGTCTCGTCCTGTGTGATCTGGGAAAAAGTGCCGGAAACGAAGAATGGAGTGGCCGACTCAAAGCTTCTTACAGAAAAGGAGCGAGTCGGCCTTTTTTCATGGATCATGGATAATGCGCTCGGTGTCGGCATCGGTATGGCAACACATGAGGAAATTGACAGCATCAACATTCTGAACGCGGCCATCCTTTCCATGGAGCGCGCTTTTAGGGCCGCCGGGGTTGATCCCGACGTTCTTTTGGTCGATGGTAACCGGGGGCTCATAAATTACCCGAAAGCACGGCCGGTTGTACGCGGCGACCGCAAATGTTTTTTCATGGCAAGCGCCTCGATCGTGGCGAAAGTTGTCCGTGACCGCGCCATGGATGAGTACGACAGGGTATATCCCCCGTATAATTTCAAGAATAATAAAGGATACCCGACATCCGGGCACCGGGCTGCCATAAAGGAGTTCGGTATCACCCCTATCCATCGCAAGACCTTCAGAGGAGTTAAAGAATATTGTGAGTGATAAAAGGCTCACGGGAAACGAAGGAGAAGATCTGGCGGCAGATATCCTCATGAAGCAAGGTTATAGAATTGTGACCAAGAATTATAGAAGTATTTTTGGAGAGATCGATATCATTGCCGAGGATAAGGATTACCTGGTTTTTATAGAGGTAAAAAGGCGAAAGGGACAGAATTTCGGGACATCCCTCGAGGCGATCAACTCCAGGAAAAAGCTTCACATCATACGCTCCGCACAGGTATATCTCAAAGCCAATCATTGCCTCAACAGAAGGGTCCGGTTTGACGTTGTCGGAATAGACGGCGATAATGTAAAAGTGATCAAGCATGCATTTGGAGATGACAGATGATCGATGAAAAGGTGATCGAACTGCTCAGTGCGGTCCGTGACGGGCAACTGACCGTCGCAGACGCCTATGAAGGCCTCAAACATGTACCCTACGACGATCTCGAGCATTCAAAGATCGACCATCACCGGCTCTTGAGGAAGGGCGTGCAGGAGGTTGTTTTCGGAGAAGGCAAGACCCTCCCGCAACTGCGTGACATCGTCGGTTCTTTCAGACAGCAGGACCTTGACGTCCTTGTTACCCGGATCGATGCCGGTTATGGAGAAGAACTCATCCGGGCATATCCCGAGGGAAAGTACCATGGGGAAGCGCGGTGTTTTTCCATTCGTAAGGAGCGCCCCGCCGAAGGCAAAGGCACGGTCCTTGTCGTGTCGGCCGGTACCAGCGATTCCAAAGTTGCCGAGGAGGCCTATGAAACATCGCTTTTTTTTGGCAACGATACAGAAAAATTGTACGATGTCGGCGTGGCGGGGATCCACCGCCTTTTTTACAATATAGAAAAATTGCGTCAGGCACGTATTATCATCGTGGCGGCCGGCATGGAAGGTGCGCTTCCATCCATCATCGCGGGTATCGTTGGGGTCCCCGTGATCGCCGTGCCCACGAGCGTAGGGTACGGCGCGAGCTTTTCAGGGTTGACGGCCCTTCTCGCAATGCTCAATTCCTGTTCCACGGTCGCGGTTTTTAATATCGACAATGGATTCGGTGCCGCCTATTATGCAACGCTCATAAACCGGTTATGAAGATACTTTTTATAGACCCTGTTTTTGGCATCAGCGGCGACATGATGATAAGCGCGCTTGTTGACGCCGGTCTTTCTTTTGAGAACCTTAAGGCGTTATTGGCCGCTGTTCCGGACATCCCGGACATGAGGACGGTGCGGCTTAACCAGGGGATCCTAAGCGGGGCCCATCTCGAGATCGGCCGGTCTGCAAGGCATTTTTCCATTGCCGAAATGGAAGAGATCATCGCCTCTCTCGACGTCGAGCAGGGTGTAAAAGATGACGCCCTGGGAATGCTGGCCATAATAGTAAATGCCGAAGCGAAAGTCCACGGAGTTTCGCGCGAGAATGTACATTTCCATGAATTATCACATATCGATACCATCATAGACCTCGCCTCAGTCGCATACGGGATGCGCTTGATCGGCGCGGACGCAGTGTACTCAGGGCCAGTTCCGTGCGGCAGCGGCACCATCAGCACATCGCACGGCATTATTCCAAACCCGCCCCCCGTCACCCTTGAGATCTTGAAAGGCCACGAGCTTGTCTTCTATCCCGAAAACCTGGAATTGACAACCCCGACGGGTGCGGCCATCGTCGCGTACTATGCCCGGAAACAGGGCAGGGTACCAGCTTTCAGGGAACTCGCGAAAGGGTATGGCATCGGGACCTACCAGTCATCCCGTCCCGACGTGTTAAGAATATTTGTCGGTGAAAGCGATGCCCCGGGCTATGACGAAGAGGTCCTCATTATCGAGACAGACATAGATGATATGGAGATGGAATATCTCGGCGCTGTGATCGACCGCATCCGTTTGTCCGGCGCCATCGATGTCGTTCATTTTCCAATATCGATGAAGAAGAGCAGAACAGGCATAAGGATCAGCGTCACGGCCGATGCGTCCAGGTTCGAAGATATAGTTGATACGATATTCGCCGAGACGACCACATTCGGCTTGCGCTGGCACTTAAGTCACAGGCGCATCTTACGCCGGGAAGAGGAAACGGTCAGCACGTCATACGGCCCGGTTCGTGTAAAGAAAGGTTTTGACAGGACCGGCACGGTCATAAAGACGCATATAGAATTTGACGACGTAAAGGCAATCGCGGATGCAAGAAACATCCCCTACCGTGAAGCCCTGGAACTGATCAAAAGGGAAATAGGGCTAAAGGCTAAAGGCGTTACTGTTTCAGGTAGAACCTGATGTCGTTGATCGCTTCTTTTTCGAGGGCTTCCGTTATTTTGTTCTGAATATCGATCTTCATATACTTTATCTGCGCAAGCCATATGGGATCATCCACCGCTACGTAGAGTATTCCCCGGTCTATTCGTGCGGGCTGGCAGTGCGCGGCCAGTTTTTCTCCCGTTATCCGCTCCCAGAGCGCAAAGATCTTGATCGAATCAAGGTCCCTGATGTTAAATCCCTTGAGGACCCGTGCAAGCGTTTTCTGTATAGGGGTAAATGCCATTTACGCGTTTTCTTCGATGCGGGGAAAGACGGGCGGTATCTTATCGATCTGCCCCGTGTCCGATGGTGTATAGAACCGCATCTCCTCGTCCCAGTTCGCTCTTTCGATCTGCCTGCCGATGCCGAGGGCTTTCCAGATCTCCTGTGACTTGGTGGGCATGAACGGGTTAAGGAGCATCGCCGCGATGCGGATGCCGTTCCAGAGGTTGAACATGACGGTCTTAACGCGCACATCGTTTTCCTTGGCGAGCTTCCACGGTGCCTCGGTATCGATATACTTGTTCAGGATGGCCATTATATCAAAAACATTGTTGAGCGCCTTATGGAAAGCAAGGACGTCCATTTCCTTCCGGTATTCCTCAATAAGTTTCATGGTCGTTTCGTGAACCGTATCGTCCATCCCGCCCGTTTTTTCGGGTGTGGCGATCTTCCCTCTCAAAAATTTGCCGATCATTGTAACGGTGCGGCTTGTCAGGTTGCCGAAATCGTTCGCAAGATCGCCGTTTATCCGGTGGATTACGGCCTGTTTCGAAAAGTCACCATCGAGGCCGAACGGGACTTCCCGGAAAAGGAAGAACCGGAATTCGTCAACCCCGTATGTGTCCACGACCTCGTGAGGGTCAATGACGTTGCCCTTACTTTTTGACATCTTCTGACCTTCCCGGGTCCACCACCCGTGTGCGAACACGTGTTTCGGCGGCTCGAGGCCGTATGACATGAGGAAGCTCGGCCAGTAGACGGCGTGGAACCGCAGGATATCCTTTCCTATCAGGTGCACGTCGCACGGCCAGAAGTTGTTGAATTCCTCATCATTTTCAAGAAACCCTATGCCCGTCAGGTAATTTGTCAGGGCATCGAACCAGACGTAAACGACATGCCTTTCGTCTGACGGCACCTTGATCCCCCAGTTGAAACTGGTCCGGCTTACGGAAAGATCTCGCAGACCGCCTTTCACGAAGCTCGCCACTTCATTATAGCGTACCTCGGGCATGACGAAATCGCGGTGCCGCTCAAGGAGATCAAGGAGGGGCTGAGTATATTTTGACATACGGAAAAAATAGCTTTCTTCCTTGAGCTTCTCTGGTTTCCTCAGGCAGTCCGGGCACAGGCCGTCTTTCAGCTGAAGCTCGGTGTAATAACCTTCACAGGGGACGCAATACCAGTCTTCGTATTCGCCGAGGTAAATATCCCCCTTTTCCCGGACCTTCTGAAATATATGCTGGACGACCTTTCTATGGCGTTCTTCAGTCGTTCTTATAAACCCCGTATTCGTAATATTGAGCTTTTGCCAGAGTTCCACAAATCGATTCACCATCAGATCGGCATGTTCCTGTGGATGTATTCCCGAAGCTGCGGCCGCTTTTTCGACCTTTTGCCCGTGTTCGTCGGTCCCTGTCAGAAAAAAAACACGGTATCCCTGCAGCCTTTTGTAGCGGGCTATGATATCGCCGGCTATCGTTGTGTAAGCATGGCCTATGTGAGGAACGTCATTGATATAATAGATCGGTGTCGTTATGTAGTATTTTTTGTCCATCAGATCTCAAGTACCTTTCATCTATCTGCTGTTGTTCTTATGATTATGGTGACTATTGTTTCTAGGTTTATCGGGATCGCCTGGATTTGCCTGTCCCTTAGGCGCAGAATGTTTCTGATTATCACGTCTGGGTCTCGCCTCTCCTCCTGCACCGGGCTGTTTTTCCCTCGCCTGGGGTGTTTCACTATCGGTTTTCTTGTTTTTGTCTGCCGGGTTTTGCGACGGGGCTCCCTTTGGCTGTTCAAGGGTAGAAACCTCACCGAAGGCAAGGGTGATCTCTTTCCCCTCATCGAGCTGAACGGAAACGGTCCCCATCAGGGCATTATGCTTTACGACCTTCCCTTCGCCCTGCGGTGTATTTACCCTTTTCCCGATCCTGGGAAAATTCTTTTTCAAAGCGCAGTAGGTTTCGTATTCATATGCAAGACAGCACATGAGCCGGCCGCAGATACCGGAGATCTTGGCGGGGTTCAATGCAAGCCCCTGTTCCTTGACCATTTTAATGGATACGATCGAAAAATTATTGAGAAATCTCCTGCAGCAGACGGCGTTCCCGCAATTGCCGAGACCACCCACGATCTTTGCTTCATCGCGAACCCCGACCTGCCTTAATTCGATCCTGATCTTGAATTCTTTTGCAAGCTCCTTGACCAATTCCCGGAAATCAACCCGGTTCTCGGAAATGAAATAAAAGAGAAGTTTTGTGCCGCCGAAGAGATATTCGGTCGACAGGAGCTTCATAGGGAGGGACATTTCCTGGATCTTTTTCCTGCAGAAATCAAAGGCGTGGCCCTCTTTTTCCTTTAAGGCCATATGATCGCGAATCTCCTCATCCGTGGCCTTCCGCGCTATCTTGAGGAGGTCCTCCCGCTCGGTTTCCGCCGGCTCCGTAATAACGGTGCCGAGGCAGGTCCCCTTGTCGAGCTCGCTGATTATAACATCCCCGGTCTTTATGTCATCGATAGCCTCCAGCTCGACCACACCGGTCAGCCTGTCGATATTAACGTAACAACTTTTCATTGCCTGTTCCCCGTAATTTGAATGAGAAGATTTTCAAAAATGAGCCATCGATTAACATTATACCTCATTATACGAATGCTTTCCTGTATTCTTTTCATTGATCGCTCTACACGGCCGAGGTCGTATTTCGTAGCGTTGATCTCGTCGACCAGATCTGTATTGACAATACGCGACATATCGCCCGTTTCATGGCTGACAAAAAGGTCCCTGAAAAAAGAAAGCAGGAAGGCAAGATACATTGCCATGTTCCTGTCGGTGCGCGACGCCATTTCAGCGACCGAGGAAGATGCGACAAATCCCTTTCTTTGTCCCGATATGATCTCGGCAAGTTTCAGCCTCAATGAAAAATTGTCATCATCGAGCCAGAAGAGCCCGCCGCCGATACTGCCGAAAGATATTGAGGAAACAAGCGATACCTTTTTCGCGTCGAGGCTCTTACTGCCTTGAAAATACTGTTCAAGCTGTACCGGAGAGAGAACGGAAAATGGGACACGGGTGCAGCGCGACCGGATCGTCATGGGAATGTCTCTTTCGGAGGAGGTGATAATGAAGAAATGATTGTAGGGCGGAGGTTCTTCGATCGTTTTCAGAAGGGCATTTGCCGCTTCAATGGTCATCGTCTCCGCATTGTTGATTATTATCACCCTTTTTTCGCTTTCGAAGGGATACTCGGATATCTCTTTTGTTATCAGGCGGGAATCGTCGATGCCAATTGACCCCTCATTTTCAATGACAACGAGGTCCGGATGGCTTCCCCGTTCAAGTTTGACGCATGGCCGGCATGTACCGCAGGCATTGCCTGTCTGGCAAAAAAGATGCCGTGCGAATTCCATGGCAATTTTTTTCTTGCCGATACCTTCCTGCCCGCAAAACAAAAATGCATGGGGAATATTCTTGTTTTCCAGGAAAAACTTCAGAAAGCGCTTTTGCCTGTCGTGTCCGATGATATCTTCAAATGCCATAACTTTTCAGCGTATTGTTCACTTTTGTCTTTATGAGATCGTGGACCGCCTCGATCTTGAGGTTGGCATCCACGATAAAGAACCTCTTGGGGTCTTCCTGTGCCATACTGTCGTACGCCTTCTTGACCTTTTGATGAAACGAGATCTTTTCTCCCTCGATCCTGTCCATGTCCGACGACGCAGCTCTCCGTTTTAAGCCCTTTTCAACCGCGATATCCAGGAGGATCGTAAGGTTGGGCCGGATGCCTTTTGTGACCATATTATTGAGGGTATCGATGATGCCTGTATCTATTTTTCTTCCGGATCCCTGGTAGGCGTATGTGGCATCGGTAAATCTATCGCACAGGACGATCTTGCCGCCCTTTATTGCCGGCAGGATGACCTCATCCACATGCTGGGCCCTCATTGCCATGAATACGAGGAGTTCGCACAGGGGACCCACATTCATGCCTTTTTTCAGAAGAAGTTCGCGCAGCGCTTCACCGAAACCCGTCCCGCCCGGTTCGCGCGTCTTCACCACGGAGTAACCCTTCCCGGTCAGGTAATCGCCGAGGAGCCCGATCTGTGTTGTCTTGCCGCACCCTTCGATGCCTTCAAACGTGATCAGCATTTTGCCTATTTTTGAACACGCTCCATGTATTGGCCTGTTCGCGTGTCTACCTTAACCTTATCTCCCTGTTCAACAAAAAGAGGTACCTGTACCGTATATCCTGTTTCCAGGACGGCAGGTTTAGTTGCATTCTGGGCTGTATCTCCCTTAATTCCCGGTTCGGTCTCGGCGATCGTGAGGGTGACAAAATTCTGGATATCGACGCCGATAGTCTTTCCTTTATAAAAAAGGACTGCTATGACCATGCTTTCCTTGAGGTAATTCTTGGTATCGCCAAGATTTTCCTCATTGATAAATATCTGGTCGTACGTGGCCTCATCCATGAAATGATATTGTATTCCTTCTTTATACAGGAACTGCATCTGCTTTTCTTCGACGTCAGGGACTTCGGCTTTATCACCCGACCTGAAGGTCTTATCGAGAACGTTACCCGTGATGAGGCTCTTCATCCTGGTCCTGACAAAAGCACCGCCTTTGCCGGGTTTGACATGCTGAAATTCCACAATTGTGAACGGCTCGCCATCCTGGAGGATTCTGAGGCCTTTTCTGAATTCTGTTGTATCGACGATCATATATTTCCTCCCGCCTTATAATCCGTGAATCGTAAATCGTAAATCGTAAATCGTGAATCGTGAATCGTAAATCGTGAAGTGTAAAAATAAATAACCTCAATATTTCCGAATCTGCTTATTGTTTTGTTTCTTAACTCCTTACGATTTACGATTTACGTTCTATATTTTTATCATATCTTTTCTTATCTGAGTGAGGATCCGGGGTGTGTCTCCTGTTATTAGTACCATATCTTCCAGCCTTACGCCACCGATATTCGGCAGGTATATACCGGGCTCGATCGTTATCACCATGTTGTCTTCGAGGATCCCCTTTGCGGTGCTGTTAATTGCCGGAGCTTCATGGACCGCTATCCCGACGCCATGGCCGAGACCGTGGCGGAAATAATCACCGTATCCTTTTTCCTCGATGTATCCCCTGACGGTACTGTCTAACTGCTTGATTGGCATTCCTGCAACCGCTTTTTCAATGCCGAGTTTCCTGGCGTCATTGACGATAGTATATATCTCGGCCAGTTTATCAGGAATGTCCCCGAGACATACTGTCACCGTCTCGTCACTGCAGTAACCGGACACGGCCGCTCCAAAATCCAGAATAACGGTGTCGCCCTTCTTAAGTTTCCTGCCGGTGGGCTCAGCATGGGGAAGGGCCGAGTGCGGGCCCGACGCGACAATGGTATCAAATGACGACCCCCGCGCGCCGCGCTTGCGCAGGATATAATCTAATTCATCCGCTATGTTCTTTTCCGTTTCCCCCGGTTTGATGATCCCCACGATATCGTTGAAGGCCTCGGTAGCGATGGATATGGCATCCATAATGAGCGCTATTTCCTCGGGTTCTTTGCACTCGCGTATCTCCTCGATGGAGGAATTCATGGGAGCCAGGCTTACTCCGGGAATATTTTCAAACCAGGTACTGTAAGCATTATAAATAGTGTGTGTCCCATCGAATCCCAATTTTGAGACCTTGTATTTTGTGCACAGATTGTAAAGCGCATCATCTCCCGGCCGCATCTCGTGTATGTGGATGCCGCTCGTTACTTCCCGCGCGTGTGTTACATAACGGAAATCAACAATGAGGACGACATCGCCGCGCGTCACGAACAGCATTCCTTCGGAACCCCTAAAACCTGTCAGGTAGAAGATGTTGTCCATCCCCTTGAGAATGCAGCCATCGAGCCCCATTTCTCCAAGAAGATCCTGCAGCCGTTCAATGCGCAGTTCACGCCTTATAGCTGCCATAATTTATTCCGGAGATTTTTCAGGATGCCTTTTTTCTGGCTTGCCTTGAGTTGTTTCTTTAAATACTTGAGTCGCTCCGCATATGCCTTGTTGCCGGATTCCCGTCGGACAAGCTCGGCATATATCTTGATGCATTCATCGATATACCCCTGCTCGAGGTATATCTCTGCCAGCGTCGCGGATGCCATAACGTGAGCTTCCATAAGGCATAAATATATGAATATATTGGTGAAAAAGCAAGGGAAAAGAGAGGCGAACGGCTAACGGCTAACGGCTAACGGCAAACGGCAAACGGCAAACGGCTAACGGCTAACGGCTAACGGCTAACGGCTAACGGCTAACGGCGATTCATTCTTAATTTTATCATTTGCCGTTCGCCGTTTGCCGATAATATATTCCATACTTTGCCGCTGAGATGATTCCCTCGGTTAT